>CAZJZN010000025.1:7601-10774 GCA_964550545.1 uncultured Bdellovibrionales bacterium | reverse complement strand
AGTGGAAGACAAGCAAAAAAACAATTTTCTCCAGAAAAACAGTCTTTTAAGACACTCTCTTATGTTTTTTTTCGGAGGGAAGAAAAAAATACGAACGTCGTCATCGGTACTGCTTCGCCCAAGGCGGAGTCGGGTATTTCGAGGAAGAACGCGCGAAGACGCGGAAAATTCGGAAGAGAAGCGCCGCTCTTTGTGGACACTGTGGTATGGATTTTTGTGGACAGCTCTTCTCGGCGCATTTTTGTACGGAACAATTTTCTCGTCACTTCTCCGTCTTGATCGAGTCGAAGTTTCCGGAACGAAGGAGGTTTCAGAGATTGATGTCGAATCTGAAGCGAAACGATTTTTGTCCGGGAAGTCGTTTGGAATATTTCCCGGCGATACGCTTCCGAGCGCTTTTGTTCGACGGTATTCTTTGGAACGCGGACTTCGGGAACAGTTTCCTTTGTTTCGAACGATTCGGGTTTCGACGGTGTTTCCGGATGTGCTCACCGTTTCCGTCGAAGAACGAAAACGAATGTTTACGCTCTGCTCCGGCGGACCGTGCTTTTGGGTTGATGAGCGGGGCGTACCATTCGAGGGAGCTACTCTTTCTTTGAACGGGGTGAGTCGAAATATCTTGACTGTGATTGATCGTTCCGCGAAGCCGATTGATCTTGAAGTCCCCGCCGTTTCGGATCTTTTTGTGCAAGAATCAATTCTTTTTCGAGAGCGACTTTCCCGTGAACTGGGCATTGCGACGGATATGGTTGCGGAAACGCCGTTTCGTCTTTCAAATGAAATTCGATTGAAGACGAAAGAAAATTGGGAGCTTCGCGTGAGTGCGGAAATTTCAGTGGACAAATCGTTGCGAGCGCTTCGCCTCTTTCTTGAAAAGACACTATCTTCCGATGATCGGAAACGCCTTGAATATATTGATCTCCGAACGGAAAATACAGTTTTCTATCTTTTGAAAGGAGAAGAGGAAAGGGAGAGTGATGATATTTCGAAAGAGAAAAAAGAAGATACAAAGAAAAAGAAAGAGAAAAACGATAAATAGGAATAATACCAACGTACCCTCATCTCCGCTACCTTGTGAGTTGCCGAGACCGAAAAAATAATTTTTCGGTCTCGGCGTGCATGAGAGAAGACTTCAGGGTAATGTGATGTACTATCAAAAATAAAAACCCCGACACGTGTCGGGGTTTTTTGTGAGAATTTTCAGTATGCTCTTTCGGAAACCGTGTCGACGTAGAAGATAAATATCGAGTCGCCGGCGCGGCCGATGAGAGCGTTTTCCGGGAGCCAGGAGTAGTTGATATTGTTTGCGGGCTGCTCTTTTTTGTAGATGCTTTCTTGATAGAATCCGGCGGAGACGGCGTACCAGCCGGGTTCGGGAGTGTTGTTGCTGTGCCAGGACGTGTACATATCTTTCAGATAGTATTCGGGACTCGAACCGCCGAAATAGTCGACGCGGATTTTCTGTATGGGCGTTTCGGTTGGAAATGATTTTTTGTTCGTGAGTTCTTGGCAGTCATCGGACGATTCTCGATTACTTGAAACGCAAAGATTGTATCGATCCACCCACTGCTTGAGCCGCTTTACATCTTGCCCCCAGTCATAATTGGAGTCGGTAACATATTTGTAACCCTCGCTTGATCCGCCGAACGCGGTATTGAAGTAGGAGAGATAGCTCGGGTAGCTGAAAACCGGGATGAGTGCGATCCATATCGTGAGAAGGAAAACCAGGGTGCGGACGGTTTTCCACACGGTTTCATTTCCATGATGGCGCTTCCAATACGCGAAGAGGGACTTCGAAGAAAGAACAATAAGAAAGGGAAGGATGGGAAAGAGATGTCGGAATCCGATATTGAGATTTCCGGTGATGCTCAAATATCCATAGAGTGCGATGAAGGAGAGCATGGTGTATTCGGCGATGTGCGAGTGAAATGAATGAGCGATGATGGCACTCCACTTCATCGATTCCTTTCGATCACGTCGAGTTACCTTGAGAATGCGCCATCCGCCGTAGAGAAGGGCGAAGCCGAGAAGTGCGAGAAAGGGAAGCGTTGATTTCATAAGGAAGACGGCGGGGAAGTAGAGCGAAGAAGCTTGATTGGATACCTCTCCGAGGAAGTAGTAGGTGTTTCCTCCGGCGACTCGCGCAAAAACCATAAACACCCCGAGAAAATAGTGGGCGAGCGGTTTCATAAGCGGCACTTCGCTCAGAGTGAGGATGGCTGATTCGGCGAGGCGTCCTATCGCGCGGTCGTTCGGGAATTGCGCTCGTGCGATTTCCTGCACGGTTTCGACGGGCATATTCCAAACATTTGGAATGTAGAGCGTCCAGATGGCAATGAAGCACACGGCGACCGACGCGGTGAATTTCAGAATAAAAGAAACCAGTGTTTTGAATTTCCAGAGAGCCTTTTTTGTTGAGTCAATGGTATCCGGATACGGCTTCGAAAGCGCATAGAATATGACGAGGAGTCCGAAGAGAGGGAAGAGTATCACGGCGGAAAATTTGGCGAGGTTTGCAAGTCCCAAGAAGATTCCGGAGAGGAAAATATTTTTCCAGGATGGATTCCTGAGGAACCGCACGAAGAAATAGGCGGAGAAGAATATGAACGCGGCGATGCCGATATCGGTTGTCACGTAGTGGCTGTGTCCGATGATATTGGGATCGGCGGCGTAGAGGAGGAGCGCGAAAAGTCCCGCGATCGTACCGCCAAGTTCGCGTGTCCATCGGAAAATCATATATCCCAAGAGGAGTGCGATCAGAATAATCGGAAGGCGCGCGGCAAAGGTGACGAGGTCGGCGTCATTTCCCATCCCAAAGAGGAATCGATCGCCGAAGCTCCACTGGGCGAGTCCCCAATTTCGAACGGGTCCTTCCGGATGCTTTGACTGATCAACGTTCTCATCGCCTCTTTCCCAGAGTTCGCTCGGAACAGGGAAGGCGAGATTGGGAAGCGCGAGCATCGCGAGTCCCGAGAGATCCTTGATGAGCGGCGGATGCTCCGGATTGATCCGCATATCGAGATACTGTACGTAGCTGTAGGACGCGGGGATATGCGCTTTTTCATCCATCGTGGTCGATTCATCCCAGGCGAGTCGAACCGAAAGTATGGCAAAGATGACGAGTATCGCGACAACAAACCACGAAGCATATTTTTTGATGAAATCCATAAGGG
>CAZJZN010000025.1:5875-7501 GCA_964550545.1 uncultured Bdellovibrionales bacterium | reverse complement strand
CTTTCTTTCTCGTTTTTTCCAAAAGGAACGGTTTCGATTCTCGATTTTGGGAAGGCGTTCTGCACTTTTTGAGCGACGTCTACATCCCATTTTTGCGGAAGGATAATGGCGGGCGTTTGTATTTCGGTTTCGGGCGTGAGAAATGTGGGTGTCTTTCCGGAATCGCGCGTGAGAAAAACGATGGGTTGGGCGGTGATGGGGAGATGATTATCAATCATTGTGCCGCCAGCGTTGGGAAGAACGTAGGCGTGTGTGCCATCGGGAAGTGCGTTTATGTATCGCGCCATCGCGGTAAAGTCGGCATTGAAAGCGCCGCGAGCGTCTTGGTTCTTTGCAAAAAGAAGGAAGTATTTTCCGGTGTTCCAGAGGGGAATGATCATAAGCGTCGTTCCAACAAGGAGAAGCGCTCCGAGTTTCATTCCGGGCTGTTGGCGGATGATCCACTCTCCGAACCAGAGAAGCGGCATCGCCGCAATGAGAAAGACGAAGGGAATGGTGCCGATAGCACGGAGGGCATGCGGAAGTCCTTCTTCGGTCAAGAATTCCGGGATGAGCATGGTGGCGAAGCCGCCCAAGAGAAAGAGAGCTACGAGTAGATCGCGATTGCGGTCGATATCTCGAAATCGACGTTTCGCAAGGAGGAAGAGTCGAATGACGAGGAATACGAAACCGGTAATGAACAGTGTTCCCGTGAGAAAGTCGAGAAGCGGATAGGGCGGGTAGTTGTGCCGCCAATTCATATCACCGACGAAGGTGTACTTGATAAAGGAAAGGCCGAGTGTCTTGGCGAAGGTGAGCGGGAGATTGCCCTGATTTACTTCGGGCGAAAAAATGGAGATGGATGCCGATCGCGACGAGAGATACTCCGGGTGGGTCGCAAATTCAAAGACAATGGGCGCGGTGGTGACCATCATTCCGAAAATGAATACGAGCGCGTGTTTCCAGTATTGCGCAAGGAAATTTCGATAGGAGACGATGCCGCCGAGTGCCGCGAGGATGAGGATGAGGGGCGCGACACGGAAGGCGATGTAGGTGTGGAACCCGAGACCGAAGACGAGACCGCTTACAAGGAAAGGGATGAGGCTTTTGGTACGGAGACCGCGGAAGAAAAAATAGAACGAGAATGAGAGAAGGAAGGGCACCATGATGGCGCGGAAACCGATTCGGGAAAAGTTGATCGCCCAGTAGGAAAAAGTGACAAGAAAGGCGGCGAAGAGGGCAACGCCGCGCTTGTGCCAGAGTTCTTTTGCGAGAAGATAGATGCCGAGCACGGTGAGTGTTCCGAAGAGCGCCGAGAAAAATTTGAGTGCGGCGATATTCGCGCCAAAGAAAAGAATGGCAAATGCCTGAAGATTGATGAAGAGTCCTTCGCGACCGTTATTGTTGGGATAGAAGAGTCGATAGTCGCCCGTTTCATTGGCAAGGAGCGCGTCGACGCCGTTCATTGCCTCGTCCGGGTAGAGCCCGGCGGGGACGTTTTCGATATCCCAGAACCGAAGGAAAAACGCCGTCGCGAGAAGAACGACCAAGACGGCTGTTGCTACGAGTTTTTCATTTGAAAAAAAATGTCCGAAAAAATGTCGTCGCATAGTTTGACTTTTTTTGTTTTTTCTTCGCTTCATCGAA
>CAZJZN010000025.1:3843-5775 GCA_964550545.1 uncultured Bdellovibrionales bacterium | reverse complement strand
CATCGTCGAGGGTTTTGGAGTAGTGGGAGATGCGTCACCGGAAATTGTGATGGAGGAGAATGGAGAACAAAAGACGAGTGACGTTGTTTCGGAAAAAATCGGGAATGGCGAGGAGGAAGAGAATGTGCCGGAAGGGGAGTATCTACCCGATGGCGAAGAATCCTTGCAAGAATTGCGCGACCGTATCAAAACCTTGAAAGGCTCATCAGATGAAGCGAGAAATCGCTTTCTTACGTTGCGGCATCGAAATACATCGAAATGGCTTGCGGTCAAGAAAGCGCTTTTTTCATTGCATTCCAAGGAGCCGCCACAGGCGCTTATGGATGAGATGGAAGTTTTGAAAAGCGATTGGAAGTATACGCTTACACTCTACAAGGACGCGGTTGTCGAATTGGCGAAACGCGAGGCGGCGGAGCGAAAGCTTGATGGAAAGGATCGAGGATCTCTTATGGCGGAAGCGATCCGTGAACTTGATGTGCGGGGATCGGTTGAAAATTATGATGCATGGAAAAATGCATCATGGGGCGACCGGAAAGACTCCGGATTCCTTCGGATGCTTGGGCGGGCGCGTGATTGGGCGGAAGGATACCGAAAACTCGATTGGAAAAAGCGTGTGGCGATTTCCGCCGTTGTTGTCGGGACGGGCGTTGCCGGGGTTGCTGTCGGATCCGCCGGACTGGTGGGTTTGGGTGTTGCCGGGAGTACAATTGTGCGTCTTTTGGGTTCCTATGGTGCCGGGCGCGGGTCATATGAGTTTCTCGAGGGTCGGGCAAATCAAAAGACGCTTCAATACCATGAAGCGGCACTGTCGAACGTCGAAAAAATCGAGAATATCGATTTTTTGAAAGAGCTGGAAGGACGGATGAAGTCGTATGCTGACCGAACGCAGAAGGATCTCGATCGGGCAATTGCCGGAAATCGGAAACGAGTGGCGGCGAGCGTCGCGCTCGGGTCGGTACTTTTTCTTGGTGGGACGGCATTCGCGCATCGAGGGGCGATTCAAGAATTTTCCGGAAAAGTATCCAATGAGTTTTCAAAATTCCTTGAACAAATGAAAATTATTGCCGGATTCGAGGAATTTCATACGGCTCCGGTTTCGATATCGGGAGGTGTGGCGGATCGGGCGGCGGAAATGGCGGGTGCGGCAAAGCGAGTAGTGATAGAACGCGTGCAGGATGGCGCTGTTCTTCCTGTCACTTCGTCAGGGGAAATTCCTCGCGCGATACCTACTTCTCCGATTGTTGATGCGGTAGCGCCGGTGTCGCCGGTTGAACCGGGCGGACTCGAATCCGGCGATGCGGGTGTGGGAATGCTTGAAGGCGGGGAAGCGGCGGGGAAAATATTGGAAGGTGATGCAAATGAAATCGGGAAGATTCTTGTTGCAGGGAAGGATGGGAATTCGTTTGAAGGGATGTTTATGAATGCCGGGTATGATGAGACCGCTTCTCATCGCGCCGTTCTTCGTTTTATGAAAGAGGCTGGCGTGACACAAGAAAGGATGGATAAAATTTTTGGCGGCGCGAAGGCGATCATTGTGCCTGATAGCTCCGATCCGAAGACGCCATTCCGAATTATCGGGATAACTCGGGAATCCGGCGGCGCAATTATTTCTACTACAAAGGTTCCGGGAACCGAAGATCTTATACGAAAGATAACCGACGCTTCGGAACTTTCTAACTCTGTCCCTCAAGGGGTATCGTCAGCGGTCGAATTGGGTCAAGTGTCGGATATTGAGCTTCCGAAATTTGAGCAGGCGGTGGAAGTTTCTCCTCTTGAGCCAACTCACATTCAGGAAGTCCAGCCCGCTGTTCAGCTGGAGTCGATGAAGCTTGTTCCTTTGCCGGAGCCCGAAGTTTTGCTCGCTCCTTCTGAACCGCCGGATGCATTTGATCGATATGGGACTGTGGCAAAAATTATTCCTCCCGTTGCCGG
>CAZJZN010000025.1:0-3743 GCA_964550545.1 uncultured Bdellovibrionales bacterium | reverse complement strand
TCTCCCCCTATGTCTCTCTCTATCGAACAACTGAAAGCGGATCTTGTGAAGGAGTTCGGGTTGGAACATGTGCCGCCCGAGAAACAGCAGGAACTTCTTGATCTGATGACCGAAACGGTGATGAAGCAAATATTCCTCTCGCTCGGCGAAAAAATGGGTGACGATGGTGCGGATGAATTTGACGCGCTTTTGAAATCGGGTGATCAGGCGAAAATCGAAGCGTGCATCAAGCGGTACGTTCCGGATCCGGAAAAATTTGTCGCAGGGATCGTTGCGGAATTTCGCGACGCGGTGAAACAGGGAGGGATACCGAAGGAGGGGAGTTTGTAGTTGGTAGTCTGGAGTTTGTATAAGTTGTAATGAAAGACTATGCCGGAAGAAAAAGCCGATATGGGGGTGTCGAAAGAAGGGAAGAACGCAACGGAAGAGAGTGTGCGTGATATTTGGGGCGTGCCCGAGGTGGAACCGGTGGCGCGTGCCGAGAAGAAGTCGGAGGGAAACGCGGAGGGGAGTGATGCGCGGTTTGTGTCTTCATATGAGCGGAAGCTCCATGAATTTCAGCAAGCGAAAATAGTAGCGATTCCGCCTCCTTCGAAACAAACCGACGACAATACGATTCGGTTTGATGCGGACTCGATTGTTCATATGGATGATGCCGAAGGTCGAGTGCAGAAGCTTTTGGATCTCGCGCTATTGAAGGGTGTTGTTCACGCGGTTCGGGTCGCGGAGCATATCGATGCCTATACGCTTGATCGAACGCATGATCGATTGGCGGATGAGCTCTCTGATCGACTCCGGGAGCAAGGACTGTTGAAAGAAACTGAATAGAGAGTGAACCCGCCTACATTCCTCCTTCGTCGGAAAGTATGGTTTGCTATTGAATTACCAATTACCAACTACTTACTACCAACTTCTCCCTGTGGAATCCACACTTGATCTCAATATCGTTCTCCTCCCGGCGCTCTTCGCGTTTGGAGGTTTGGCGGCGCTTTCCGGCGGGCTTCTTCTCGTGAAGATGTTCGTGTTTTTTCGTGCACGCATCAATCGATCGCTCAATGCGGATCTCGAAACGGTGCAGGTGTCGAAGCCGACCGAAAGAAAGGGTGAAGCACCGCGACTTGATCAGTGGAAGGAGGAAATTGGCGCGATGGAACAGCTCCTTGTTTCACTACAGTCGTTTCGGGGGAACCGAGATTCACTCGACATTCTCTCGGGCATAAAGCGGTTTTTCTATGGACCGCCGTCCATTGTGTTTGAAGTGGCGAATCCCGAGGGCGAGGAAGAGATGACTTTTTTTCTCTCGGTGCCGAAGGTGTTTCGAGAGAGTATCGAGAAGCAGGTGCATAGTTTTTTCCCCACCGCTTCCGTTGAAAAAGTGAAGGATTACACGGTTTTTGCACCGAAAAGCTTTTCGGCCGTCTCGACATTGTCGCTCTCGAAGAGTTCCGCGCTTCCGATTCGAACGTACGAAGCGCTCGATGTCGATCCCTTGAATGAAATTTCCAATTCACTGAGTAAACTCGTCAAAGAAGGCGAGGGCGCGGCGTTGCAGGTTGTGCTCGCGCCGGCAGGGACGTCATGGCGAGGGGAAGGGCGACGCATCGCGCATGAGATGCAACAGGGGAAGCGACTCAAAGACGTCTATCATGAATCGCCGGTTCTGCATTTTTTGGGATCGGGACTGCTCTCGATGTTTCGGACGGCGACGTCGTCGCAAAAATCCGGAGAGTCGTTGTCCGAAGAAAGGAAAATCATTCAACTCACGCCCGAGGAACAGGAGCTTGTAAAGGCGATCGAGCGCAAGGTTTCGAAGCCGGCGTTTTATGTGAATGTCCGACTTGTCGCGTCCGCACCGACCAAGGAACGCGCCGATCAGATTCTTGCCACGATGGAAAACGCGTTCGCGCAATTCGAATATCCGGAAGCAAACCTCTTCCGTACTCGTCGTGCGCGTGATCGAGCGGCACAACCGATTCTCTTTGACTATATTTTTCGAGCGTTTCGTTCGGAGAGCGCGTTTCTTCTCGGGGTTGAGGAAGTGGCGAGTCTTTTTCATTTTCCCATCTCGACAACCGAGACACCGAATATCAAGTGGCAGAAAGCGGGCGCCGCGCCGCCGCCTCCCAATATTCCGAAAGACGGCATTCTTTTGGGATACAACGAGTATCGTGGCACAAAGACGGATATTCGTCTGGCGCCCTCCGATCGACGGCGACACCTCTACTGTATCGGACAAACCGGAGTTGGAAAATCCGTCTTTCTTCAGGAAATGGCGAAGCAAGACGTGCGCGAGGGGCGCGGTATCTGTTTCATCGATCCGCACGGTGACGCGGTTGCGGATATCTTGGCGTCGGTGCCAAAGGAGCGCGCGGAGGATGTTGTCTACTTCAATCCCGCCGATACCGAACGTCCCTTCGGACTCAATATGCTGGAATTTTCTCGTCCCGAAGAAAAGACGTTTGTTATCAATGAGATGATCAATATTTTTGATAAGCTCTACGACTTGAAGCAAACCGGCGGTCCGATGTTTGAGCAGTATATGCGAAACGCGATGCTTCTCATTATGGAGGATCCGGAAACGGGGTCGACGCTTATGGAAATTTCCAAAGTGCTTGCCGATCCGGAATTCCGCAAAATGAAGCTCGGGAAATGCAAGAACCCGGTCGTCTACGACTTTTGGGTGAAGGAAGCGGAGAAAGCGGGAGGAGAAGCATCTCTCGCCAATATGGTGCCATATATCACGTCAAAACTCACGCCCTTCGTCGCAAACGATATGATGCGTCCCATTATCGCTCAACAGAAGAGCACGCTCAATTTCCGCACGATGATGGACGAACAGAAAATCATTCTCCTCAATCTTTCCAAGGGAAAGCTTGGCGAAATCAACAGTCACCTCCTCGGTATGGTGGTTGTGGGAAAAGTTTTGATGGCGGCGCTCTCGCGCGCGGATATTCCCGAGACGGAGCGAAAAGACTTTTATCTCTACATCGACGAATTTCAGAATGTGACGACGGATTCGATCGCGCAGATTCTTTCGGAAGCGCGCAAATATGGACTGAATCTCGTTATCGCGCACCAGTTTATCGGTCAACTGTCCGAAAATATTTCCAAAGCCGTCTTTGGGAACGTGGGATCGCTCGTCTCGTTCCGTGTCGGTCCCGATGATGCCGAATTTCTCGAGAAACAATTCGAGCCGATTTTTGGCGCGCGCGATCTCATCAATGTGGACAATTACAAGGCATTCGTTCGTCTCCTCATCAACAATCAGTCCACCAAACCCTTCAATCTCTCGGCATATCCGCCAACCTCCGGCAATGAAGAGCTCGCCGGACACCTCCGTGAACTTTCGCGTCTTCGCTTCGGTCGCGATGCCGATATCGTGAACCGAGAAATTATGGAACGCACGAAAATGGCGAGGTAGGCATCCCCCTTTTTCTCATCCAAAAAAAGAAAAGCGCTCGGAAAAATCCGGGCGCTTTTGAACACTTCGTCGAGAAGGCGTTATTTGAGAGTGCTCTCTAGCACTCGCTCGATATACGTGACGGCCTCTGAGACCGAATTAATCTGCTTGGCATCCTCATCCGAGATTTCTATCTCGAATTCCTCTTCAAGTTTCAGGACAATCTCCACCGCGTCGAGAGAATCCACTCCGAGTTCCTTGAATGTGGAGTCATCCGTAACGAGGTCTTTATCGATGTCGAGCTGCTCGACGATAACGCTCTTTACTCGCTTAAGAATTTGGT
>CAZJZN010000024.1:9785-11324 GCA_964550545.1 uncultured Bdellovibrionales bacterium | reverse complement strand
TGTCCTTCATACACATCCGTCGCGGCGCCGATATAGAGTGTCCCGCGATCCTGAAGATTCCAGAGCGAGAAGCCAAGCGCCTTTCCGGTCGCCATTGAAATCATCGAACCGACACTCCGGTGCTCGATATCGCCCACATAGGGGCGAAATTCGAGAAAGCGACTTGAGAGTATCCCCTCACCCTTGGTGTCGACGGTAAATTGCCCCCGATAACCCAACAGTCCGCGCGTCGGAATTTCAAAAATGAGTCGCGTATCATTCCCTTGCCCCTGCTTCATATTGGTCATAACGCCCTTTCGACGTCCAAGACGCTCAATCACCGTACCGCTATATTCCGTCGGCACATCCACGATCACCTCCTCAAACGGCTCGCACTTCACACCGTCGATTTCTTTCAAGATCACTTTTGGTTGAGACACCTGACATTCATAGCCTTCGCGTCGCATCGTTTCGAGAAGAATGGCGATGTGAAGCTCGCCACGTCCCGAAACAAGGAAGTGTTCCCCCGAATCGAAATCGATTTTGAGACCCACGTTTATTTCGAGTTCGCGACGCAAGCGCTCTCTCAACTGCTCTCGTGTCACAAACTTCCCCTCACGCCCGGCAAACGGCGAATCGTTCACAAGGAAATAGAGCGTGATCGTCGGCTCGTCAATCGCGATCGATGGAAGGTTTTCAACATCTTTGGTGTGCGCGATCGTGTCCCCAATATACACATCGGCGATTCCCGCAATCATCGCGATATCGCCCGCCGAAACCTCGCTCACCTCCTCGCGACCCATACCGCGAAACGTAAATATCTTGGTAATACGACCGGAAGCCACTTCGCCCGAAGGCTTCTTGGAAAGAACGGTATCACCCACTTTCACGCTTCCCTCATAGACGCGGCACACCGCGAGTCGTCCCAAAAAATTGTCGTACCCCAAATTGAACGGTTGCGCCCGAAACGGCGCTGAAACAGCCTGATCCGCCGCAGGCACCGCCTCGAGAATCGTATCAAGGAGTGGCGAAAGATCGTTCGATTCGTCGCTCATATTTCGCTTTGCGATGCCCTGCTTCGCGATCGCGTAGACGGTCTTGAATTCAAGTTGTTCATCGGTCGCTCCCAAGTCAAGAAAGAGCTCGAATACCTGATCGAGCACCCACTCGACACGCGCAGCGGGCTTGTCTATTTTGTTGATCACTACAATAGGCTTCAGTCCCAACTCAAGAGATTTCTTGAGCACAAATCGCGTCTGCGGCATCGGACCTTCCTGCGCGTCGACGACGAGGAGTACTGAATCAATCGAGCGAAGCACGCGCTCCACCTCACTTCCGAAATCGGCGTGTCCCGGAGTATCAACAATATTCACTTTGGTGTCCCGGTACAAAAGCGCCGCATTCTTGGAATAGATCGTAATGCCGCGCTCCTGCTCGAGTGCGTTCGAATCCATACTCACTCCTTCCTCAATCATTCCCGTTTGCCGCATCAAAGCATCGGTCAAGGTCGTCTTCCCATGATCGACATGCGCGATAATAGCGATATTCCGAATATCCATA
>CAZJZN010000024.1:0-9685 GCA_964550545.1 uncultured Bdellovibrionales bacterium | reverse complement strand
CGGGCAATATCCTTCCCCTGACTCAAATTTGACATCACCATCACTCGAATATCGGAAAGCGAGGAATCATTCCGCATATCCGAAAGCACCTGGAATCCGTCCTTCAAGGGAATCATAATATCAAGAAGCACGAGATCGGGTTTTTGCTCCCTGATTTTCCGCAGAGCCTCCTCGCCATCTCGAGCGAGATCAATGGAATATCCTTCGAGGGCGAGCTTCTTTTGGTAGACGTCCGAAATAAATTCGTCGTCCTCGATAATGAGAATGCGTCGCGATGTATCGCCCATAAAAAATGATGCTACAAATTATTTCCTTCCAGCGAGAGGGATCTCAACGACAAATGTCGTCCCCTTCTCCTCTTCACTTTCAAATGAAACCTGACCACCCATCTCTTCAACAAAATTCTTCACAACGGCAAGTCCGAGACCCGACCCTTCCGTCTTCCACCGAAGCGCGTTCGAGGCACGGAAAAATTTTCCAAAAACTCTCTCTCGTTCCGACTTTGGAATACCGATTCCGGTATCCGAAACCGAGAGACGACACCATCCTTTTTTTTCTGCAGCTTCAAGTCGAATGACTACCGATGAATCGGGTCGGCTGTACTTTACGGCATTATGGATCAAGTTTTCACATACTTCATACAAACGACGCGGAAATGAAAGTACCGACCAATCCGCTGAATCTTTTGCCGCGACATACTCGAGAGTGATATGGGATTTTTCCGCAAGCGGCTTCAGCTCCTCAAAAACACTCGCTATTTCCCCCGAAATTCCAACCGGTTCCGCCGTCGAAGGATCCTGCCCCGCGTCAAGAAGCGCGACATTCAGCAAATCGTTAATAAGCCCAATCATACGAAGGGTATTCTCATGTATCCGCTCGACCGACTGCTTCACCTCAAGAGACGATTCGCCGGAATCTCCGCTCAGTATCATTTCCATATTCCAACGCATACCCGAAAGCGGCGTTCGGAGTTGGTGCGCCGCAACGGACAAAAATCGATCTTTGGCACTATCAACCTCACGCTCCTCGGTCATATCTTTGAGTACGATCATACACCCGAGTAGGCGAGCGTCTCCGCTCCGGATCGGACCAACGGAATAGGCGACCGGAACTTGACCCCCGCCTTTTCGAATCAAAATACCGCGAGTGTCCTCAAAAGACTTTCCATTTTCCACGATTCTCTCGAGAAAATCTACCGATATGTCGGGACTTTTTTCGGAAGCGAGAGAAAAAAACTCATTGCACCGCAATCCCTTCATATCTTCACATCCATCCGAACTGCACCCTTCGGGACGAAGAAGCCGCCCTGCCGTCTCATTGATAAAAAGAATATTCCCCCCTAAATCAATCGCCACAACACCATCACCGATGGATCGCAAAAATCGAAGAATAGACTCGCGCTCTTCGGTTTGCCGACGCAATTGATCCTCAAGAATACGAGCGTCTTCCAGTACATTAAGAATCGCCTTCTCGGTATCTTCGAGCTGGCGCACTTTTTTTTCAAGATCCCTCACGTATTCCGGAGAAACAGGAGCTGATTCCGGACGAAGTACGCCCTGAGAAGGCTTTGTGACAACGGATGCCATAGGAAGAATAATTATGATTTTTTATCGATAAGCGCCCGACAGACACGGATCTCTTTTTTGAGATCAATCATACGAAGCTCTCGACTCACCATAATCGCATTGAGTCTCTCCGCTTCTTTGCGTTTCGTCTTTTCCGCCTCTTCGGAAGACTTGCGATCGGTGATATCAACAGCGACATGAAGAAAGCCGAGCAATACTCCGGATGAACTTGAAAAAGGAACTCCATTATCAAGCACCCACCGATAGCCGCCCTTCGGACACGATACGCGATACTCCATCGTAAGCGGCTTCCGACTCTCAAACGCGTCAGCGCAACGCAAACGACAGCCTTCCGCATCATCCGGATGAATATGTTTCTGCCACACATCCGTAAAGCCGGTCACCTCAATATTCCCGACACAATTCAGCACCTGCCTGTTTACGTAGAGGCACCGGCGATCTTTTCCAATCATCCACAAAAACGCCGGGATCGTATCGGCAATCGTTTCAAATCGTCGCTCGGCGACGTCGCCGCGCTCCCGAACCGAAAGGAGCGTCACGAGAAGCGCATTGATTTCCGCCGCCAACTTTGCCACCTCATCCGTCCCGACAACCTCGATACCCTGTTTCGACAACCCCTTCAACCGCGCATGCGAAAGCGCTCGACTGAGATAGGTGATACGCGAAAGCACCATCCAGTGAAGGAGAAAGAATATGACCAGTGTCGACACAAGAAGAAACGCAACGAGCGACAGCGCCGCGATGAGTTTCGACGTTCCAAACGACGTCGGTATCGCCTTATCGAGCTTGTAAAAAAGAAACGGGCTCCCAAATACATCCGGAATGAATCCGTATCCCGAAATAACCGACTCACCCACAACCGTTCGCACGTCATCCGAAGACCGCAGTTCTTTTGAAATTTCCGAGAAACCCGACAAAAATCGCTCTGAGCCCAAAAGAGCAAATTCGAGCGGATACCCGAGAAAGTCCGCCAGATTTCGACGATATTCGTCGCTCAACATTTTTACAAAAACAATCGTGCCGCGTGACGGTCCCTCGCCGCGAGAGGTGATAATCGGGCGCGTCGCGATAAGCGCCGGTCCCGTAGCAAAAGAAATGAATCCTGAGTGACCTTGCATCAGAGAGTCAAATGATGAGAGCAGATTCCCCGGTTTAAGCTGTTGCCCGATCTCCGCAGGAACCGCGATCCGCTCGCGTGTTTTCCCATCCATTCCCTGCTCCGCAAGGACTCGCCCTTCCCGATCGACAATAACGATAAAATTCACATCCAAAACATCGAGCGATTCAACGGGAAGGTTGGAATCGACAAACTCCTCCGTCGGTCGATCGGCAAACGCATACATATCATCCCAGCGAGACCAATCGGTAAGATTCCGGTCGAGTATCGCGACATCCCGCCTGAGAGCGCGCCCGACCCATTCAACATTTCGTTTCACGACCGCTTCTTCATTCTCAATAAGATTTCCCAGAAAAAATACGCTGATGCCGGCATAGAGCACGATCATCACTCCTTCAATCGCGTAGGCAACGATAAAGAAAATCTTTTTCCGCAATGTCATAGAAAATAAATGAAGAATGTTGAATAGAGAACGTTGAATAGAGAATTACTCATACCGGAGCGCATTCAAGGCGGAGATCTTGGTCGCGCGACGCGCGGGATAGAGTCCGGTCAAAACTCCAACAGCCAGAGAAAAAAGGAGAATCGTCACGACAAACATATTGGGAATATATGCAACGTCGAGAACGCCCATATGCTTCTCGCGAAAAAAAGCAACCGCGGAAATAGCCAGTCCCAGCGCTTTCCCCGAAAGAAAACCGATGAGAAGCCCAAACACCCCGCCAAAAAACGACATCACCATAGATTCGGTGAGAAACAGCTCCTGAACTTCGGATGCCTTCATTCCCATCGCCTTCATAAGACCCACCTCGCGTGTCCGCTCAAGAAGCGACACCGTGAGCGTGTTAAACATACCGAGCGCGGCAACTCCCAGCGCCGCCATACCGAGAAGTGCCAAAACAACGCGTGCCGTTCCGAAAAAATTATTGATCTGTTCGACGGTATCCGACACCGATGTCGTCACATAGCCCATACCTTCGATTTGCCGACGTACATTGGGAAGCGCGTCCTGCGTCGCCGTCGTGAGCTTCACCTGTGAATAATTCGAAACGCCGAGCGTACGCATATCGAGAAACGGCACATAGAAAACCGGTGTCTTATCGTCCGGAACCACTCCAACGATCACGTATTCGGACTCGATCGACTCCAGTTTCTTCGCTTTTCCCGCCAAGAGATTTCCGGTAATGACAAACGACACGTTAAACTTTTGTCCTACCGCTTGTCCCTCTGAAATCCCCAAAACTTGAAGCATCGCACGATTTACCACCGCCTCTCGTTTTGCCGCTTCCCCCAAAGCGGCACGCTCAACTTCCGGATCGGTCGCAGTATTATCACCCAAATCAATCTCCACCCAATCTCCATCGGAAGACGAGACCTGTATCCCTCCCGTCTCGGTTGAAGCGGTTTCGGACGAGGATGATGTTTCTCCGCCTTCGCTTGTGGCGGTTGCGTCAGTCGAAGCGCTTGCCGCTTCAGTACTTTCACCAAGCACCATTCCGGAAACATCCCTCTCTACAATCGCTTCATCAATTTCATCAAGCGTAACAGCGGAGCTTTCAATATCGACGTCTACCGATACCAAAACTGAATCGTCAACCAAAGCAAAATACCCCTGCTCTTGTCGAGCCTTTCCTTCGGAATCTTCGATAAGAACATACCCATCTTTGCATGCATCCCTTTCGGAACACTCGCCGGACTTTTCCCACACCGGCGCTTCCGTAGCAATCCATTTCCCAAGAGTTTCTCCATCGTGTCCTTGATAGGCGTCGCCTGTACCGGGAATCGTACTTCCATAGGACATTCCCGCCACAAATGATCCCGAAAGTGTCTCCTCGGAAATTCGAATCGTCCCAAGAAGGCGGGATTTTGGATCCGGAGACTCACGAAGACGAACCCATATATTGGAAAGCGCCCGAACCGAAACTGTCTCAAGAATATCCCCAAATCCGGGATGCGTCGGGAGAGAACGCGTATTCGAAACGCCCGCCACCGTTTCGGTATTGGGGATGAGAGCGGAAAGGTCATTGCTCTCAAAAATAGACCCGGTCGACGGCTGAACGGCGGACTGACGGAGATAATCGGATGTCACTGCGTAGACCGCCATATCTGAAACCGATCCCTGATAATTCACTTTTCCAACAACGGCAACGAGCGGTGCGACCGACTCGACATTGGGAATACCCTTCAACGTCGAAAGTGTTTCGTCATTTATTTTCACTCTTCCGCCCGCTTGCGGAGAAATATCCGTCTGGCGCATTTCATCGAGACGCGCCACCTGAGAAATAACGAGTCTCTGGACGCCGTATCCAAGCGAAACAAGAAATACGATTGAAGCGATACCCATCGCCATACCGCCAATCGTAATCGCCGTTCTCGTCTTTTTTACCTTCATATTTCGGACCGCGATACCGATGAGACTGATACGGTCGATCGACTCTCGATGCTCGACACGAAACAATCTCTCAATAGAAGCGTAGAGCCGAGCAAACATCACCTCACTCGACTGGACAGTTTTCGTCCGAAACGTTTTAAGTATCCGAACATAGAGCGAGAACGACCCGCGAACCGTAATGTAGAAAAGAAGAAGGATTACGAAGAGAACCAGCCGCAAAAAAGTGTCCTTGAAAAACGCCGGAATGCCAACGATTCCCAACCACACACGAACAAAGAAGGGCTTTCGAACTTCGTTCGACGCCTCAAGGACAGCAACTCCGTGCGCGGCGGCGTCCTGAACATCCTTCTTTTCTTCTCGTTTATTTTTTCCAAAAAAAGGAAAGTGCATAGGGCTCTCACTGACAAATACAACGAACAACTGACAACGTATACCAAATCTTAATTCTCTCAACATGCACGCCGAGATTGTAAAAAATAATTTTTCGAAACTTCGCTCCGATCCGAGAGGAGTGTGTGAGAAAAATTATTTTTTACGATCTCGGCAACGTTCCAAAAAGCAACTACTTATTTCGCTGAACCGCCGTAGGAAAACACTACCGGTTCCGCGTTCGGATCTTCTTCGATACCGGCTCCCTGTTGAATATTCACGCCCCGCTTATACTTCAGCTCTTTCTCGAGATTCGCCTTTTCCGCCCCGCGGTAAATACCCAGGAGATGTCCGTCACGCATCGAAAGCGCCGTTTTTGCATACGCCAAATATTCAAGGTCGTGTGTCACCATAATGAGTGTCTTCCCGCTTTCATTGAGTGTTCGTAAGAGTTTCAAGAGCATTTCACCCGCATCATAATCGAGGTTTCCGGTCGGCTCATCGGCAATAATCACTTCCGGATCGGTAATGAGCGCGCGCGCAACCGCGATACGCTGTTGCTGTCCGCTCGAAAGGTCCATCGGATGATAATCCGCCCACGCGGAAAGTTCCACCTCATCAAGCGCGTGATACGCTTTTTCAAACGCCTTGAGTCGATCCCATCCGAGAAGAAAAAGCGGAAAAGCGATATTTTCCAAAACACTCAGGGACTTCACCCAGTTCGACTGTTGATACACCATACCGATATGTTTCTTGCGAAATTCCGATCGATAATCCTCCGGTATCCCGGGCGCGTAGAGATTTTTTCCGAGAAACGTCATCCCTCCCGTTGAGGGTCCTTCGAGTCCCAAAATAATATGGAGCAGTGTCGACTTTCCACATCCCGAAGGACCGAACACAATCAAGAAATCGGCACGCTCAACCGTAAAAGAAACACCCTTCAGTACGTTGATAATCTGCGTTCCGACGTGAAACGATTTATACACATCGGTTATCGTTATAATAGCATCTCCCGCCTTGGAACTCGTCGATTCATACGCCGACCGAACGTCCGGCTTCGAAGGAACTTCTCCGGAACCGGCTGAAACGGGAGCGGAAATGGGAGTAATCACCTCAGACATAGAGATCGTTCACAAAAAAACATCTACGACGCGGACAGAATGTTATACCAAATTACCCTGAAGTCTTCTGTCATGCACGCCGAGACTGCAAAAATAATTTTTCGAAACTTCGCTCCGATCCGAGAGGAGTGTGTGAGAAAAATTATTTTTGCAGTCGAGGCAACTCACAAGGTAGCGGAGATTAGGGTACGTTGGTATTACTTCCCAAAAATCGATCGCAAACTCGAAAACACAATATCGAGCGCGTTCTCGGTTGCTTTGGGCGTAATGGAAACGATATCGATCGACTGTCCGACATTTCCCGCCTTGTCCTTGGAAATAACCCGGAGGTGGTAGACCTTGGACGGCGTGAGTTTGGAAATAACCACCGTATGATTCGACACGAGCGCCACGTCTTCTTGTGTTTTCTGAGGATAATTCGATCCGGTTCCCTCGCCATACTCTACCTGTGCCGTCGCCGCCTCGTCCGTAGACCAAGAAACCACCAGTTGCGCTTCCGGTTCGCTCTGGTCACCTTCACTCAACTTCACAACAATACCCTCCACGTTCGCGTCAATAATCTGCGGCGCGCGCGTATCGGTCGCCGTTGTAAACCGTTGCGCCTCCGAACTCGCCTCGTTCCCGAAATTATCCCGTCCCTTCACAATGAGCGTGTAGGGAGTTTGCGGCAAAAGATTCTTGATGAGCACTTTGTGTTCGCCGGAAATCATTTTGACATCAACCTCATCCTTTGATTCGGTTGCGCGCCCCTCCGGAGAGTACGTCACAATGGATGACGTTTCGGTATTCGTCTTCCAGGAAATAAGGAGAACCGTTTGCGCCGTTCCTTTCACCTGCTGAATCTTCACCTCTTCAATCTTCGGGCGAGGAAGCGTCTCAAAAGAAAGCGTACTCCCTTCATATTCCTCTTCCTCACTGTCAACGGTGTTTATTTTGTAAAAATATTTGGTCCCATCGAGAAGATCTTCGATGCTTGTCGTATAGGTTGTTTCCGCTTCGGAAGTGGAAATTTCTTTGATGGAACCGAACGCTTCCGTCAACCCATAGTAAATCTTTACCTTACTTGCGCCCTTCGCGGTAAATTCGAGAATGGCGCTCGTAAGCCCGACACTCTTCGCCTTCGGATCGACTACGGTTGGCGCGGGATCCGTCTTAAACGACTTTTCCCCGGAGAGACCCGTATTGCCATCCTCATCCGTCCACCGAGCGCGATAGTGATACGTTGTTCCGGGCGACAAGTTTGAAAGTTTGATCTCATGATCCGTCACTTGCTCGGAATTGCTCGGTTCTTCCGAAAAATAGTTTCCGGAACTTTTCCCATATTGAACCTTACTATCAGATGTACGATCGGTAGACCAACCGATAGTCGCGCTCTTGGTGGTAATAAGAGATACGGTAGGACCCGATGCGATCGTTGCCGGATCGGTATATTTTCCCGTCGGATAGAGCGAAACGATTTCACTAAAAGCGCCGCAATTATTCACATCGTCGCAGGCGCGCACCTTGTAGTAGTGTGTAATCTGCTCGAGTCCCGTATCGACAAACGCAATACCACTCGTCGAAGCGACCTTGGAATAGGTTCCACTCTCGCTCTCCGCGTGATAGATCTGGTACGAATCGACGCCGGAACCGATATCAGACGGCTCTTCCCATGAAATCGCCAGCTTCCACGATTCCGTATTCTTGACCGAGACATCGGCGATATCGATATTCAGAGGAATTCCGGGTGCGCTCGTGTTCGCCGTAAAGGGAACGCTCATATACGCGCCGTAATTGATAATGCCGCCCAAATCCTCCGGATTTTTGGCAACCACATAAAAAATATTGTCATGCTGAGTCGCAAAGGCGGACGCCGGCACCGACTCGACACCGGGAAGCGTAAAAGTACAGTTGTCTTCCGACGGAATAATATTCACCGTATAGCAATAGGTGATATCTTCCGAATCGCCGGAAAAAGAAGATGGAGGATCCCAACTGAAAGCGAACGAGTTCGCCGTATTACTCTCCGGTATCGCCTGGAGACCGAGTGGCGCCGTCGGTCCGGATCCGGCGTAGTAGAATCGGACCGGATCCGTTCCGGACGAAATATTTCCGGCATTGTCGATCGTCCGGAGATAAAAGGAGTTCTCTCCGGTTCGATACGCGGCGTCAATAATATCAATGAGCGTCTCGGTAATCGTCGTCGACCACCCATCGCTCTCCGGTTCATCGGCGATCTGATACTGATATCCGGCAATGCCGGAATTGGTCGCCGGATTCCCATTTCCGTCAATCGCCGCACTCCAGAGAAATGAAAAATCGTCGTCGGGAGAATAGATGGCGGGTGCCGCCGTCACACCACCTACCGGATCATTGGGCGCCGCCGAGTCAAGCCAATAGACAAAAGGAATAGTAAAGAGGACACTCGTATTCTGCGCATTATCTTTCGCCTTGACGGACAATGTATACTTCTGTCCCGAGACAAGCGCCGCACCATTGGTGTCGGTCGTCGCGGTATACGAGTTCCCCACCTGGAAATCTCCATCCGTCACCGGATCGGAGCATGCCGGGGAGCTAAAACACACATAATACCCGATAACACCCGATCCGTCCGTATCGGTCGCCGCCGACCATTCAAAGTACGGTGCCGAATACGAATACCATGTCGCCGTTGTCACATCCGTAAGTCCGCCCAATTGATTCTTGGCGGTGAGCGAGGGCGTTCCCGGCCATGCCGGAGGAATCAAGTCGGAAGTCGCGACAAGTCCGGCGGAATTCAGCTTCACGATTTCATTGCCATTGCCAAGAAAAACCGCCTGCCAGGCAATACCACCCGTTGTGACGGGAAAGGTTGGAATATTGGTACTCACGGTTGCGACCGGATTCGCCTGCGCGTATCCGGACGACACCGCCCACGCGGAACCATTCCAATACTTCCACGTCGTCCCGCCATTATCCGAAAGACGAAAGGTGATATCTCCCGGAGCATCTTCGCTCGACGAGAACGAATCCCATTTTTCGACACCGGACGTATGGACGGCGGAAGCGAGTCGGACGGTTTCATAGCCGGTCGAGTAGGGCGTCGTCTGAAACGATCCGCGCACCGTATCGCTTATACGAA
>CAZJZN010000023.1:0-11549 GCA_964550545.1 uncultured Bdellovibrionales bacterium | reverse complement strand
CTTCACGGAAGTTTTGAAAACAATTCGTGGATTTTTTCATAGGTATCCCCTTTCGGAAGGAGGATGTATCCGGCGGCTCCCGTGTCTTGCGGCGCGTACAAAAGACCGTTTTCGGAATTGTCAACAACGACATCCTGAGAAAGCTTCACATCGTTATTCTCGAGGTACAGTTCAAAAAATTGTTTTACCTCCCATGCTTCCATATCGGTACGCGCGTTGTCGCCCAAGCTCTCCAGGATCCCATTCACCTTCCCAAAATCCGAGAGCGTTCCGAGACTCAACAATTTCTCCCGAAGCGCCTCCAGTATCATATGCTGACGCTTGGCGCGCTCGAAGTCATTGGATGTCACGCGGGCGCGCGCAAAACAGAGCGCGCGCTCACCATTCAGCGTACTCGTCCCAGCGGGAAGATCGAAGACACCGCCACATTCAACATCTTTGTTGTAGCAGAGCGGATAGGACTCCGCGATTCGTCGTCGCCCGGTTTTCGTCGTCACATATTTGTGTTCGTACTGAAGCGGACTGGTCGGTACCGTAAAGACATTTGGATCGCATACGTGAGGCTCACGGAATTGGAGCGGCTCCGTAAAAGGATCTTTCAGAGTAACCGATACGCCGCCAACCGCGTCAACCAGCTCTTCAAACCCCTTGAAATTGATCGATGCCGCGTAGTGAATCGGCTGACCGGTCACCTCCGAAAGAATTGTTTTCATTGCCTCAAGCCCCCTTCCCTCGCCCTTTTCTTCTCCATAGTGATGGACGGCATTGATTTTCTGTTTGTCGGATGTGCCCGGAACCGTCACATACAAATCGCGAGGAATCGAGACGAGCGACGCGCGAGAAGAATCGCCTTCACCCGTTTTGGGATGAAACGAGAGTACCATAATAGTGTCCGCAAGAAGCCCGCCTCCCTCAACGCCCTTCCCGCGCATACCGAGAAGCACCATATTGATTCGCCCCTCCTCCTCACCGGAAAGCTTCTTGTTGACCCCCGGAAGCGAATTCACCAGACTCGAGAAAATGCCACTCTTCGGAGCGATACGCTCCATAAGAGAGTGCGCCTTCCAGAATGCCAACCCACCGAGAATCAGAAGCGCCACTCCGAAACCAATCACCCACTTCACCCATCGTTTTTTCTTTTTCAGTTCCGGTTTTGACGGCTGAAACGACGACGGTTTGGAAAATGAAGACTCCATCATACGAAAAAAGTAAATGAATGAACACTAGGAAACAGTTTCTCTATGGAAACATATTTTTTCATATTTCGCAAGAACGTCGCGCGCACTTTTTTCCCAGGAGAAGACCCGAGCGCGAAGGCGTCCTCGTTCAATACACGTTTCGCGAATAGTTCCCGGAGAAATTACTCCGCGCAATGCATTCGAAAACACCGAAGCGCTGTTGGGATGAGCAAAAACCGCCGCGTCTCCACCCGCCTCGCGAAGCGCCGGAATATCGGAAGCCACCACCGGAACGCCCCGACTCATTGCCTCAAGAATCGGAATACCAAACCCTTCATAATACGAAGGAAACGCAAAGACGCTTGCACAGTCGAGGAGCGCCGGAAGATCCGCACCATCGACAAATCCCGGAAAAATAACCGTCGATTCCATACCCAGTCGAGCTATTGTCGCATCAATCATCGGATCGATATGATGACCGTGACGGTTTCCAACAATAACCAGTCGCATATCCGGCATATCCGCCCGAAGAAACGAAAGGGCTTCGATCAAGAGTGGAAGGTTTTTCCTTGGTTGAAGCGTCCCGAGAGAAAGCACAAACGAATCGGGGAGATGATACCGATCGCGAACCGATCGCTTTTTTTCTTCGGAGATTTCTTCAAAAAATTCCGGGGCGACCGCATTGTGCGCGACAGCTATTTTCTCTTCGGAAATTCCATAATATCGAATGATTTCTTCTTTGGTAAATGCGGACGGAGCAATGATGAGCGCGGCATGGCGGAGACTCATTGGAATGAGTCTGTTCAAGAAGAATCGATCAATTGGATCGATAAGCCGAGGATACGCCTCAAACGAAACGTCGTGAATATGCGTCACAAGCGCCGTTTGTTTCGGGGCGAACAACGGAAGAATATAGTGCGTGTGATAAATATCGATCGCGTTCGCACGAAGGGCGCGCGGCACATACCATGCATTCCAATCAAACTTATTCCGTGCAGGAAGCGGAACTATGCGAAAATTTTCCCGTCCAACAATACCGAGTCGCTCGGATATATCCGCGAGTTCCAATTCCGTTCGCCTCTCAATAAACAGGAAATACTCATTCACACGATCAAAACGCGCGAATTCCCGAACCAGATTGAGAAACACTACCTCGTCTCCGGTCCGTTTCCTTCCAATATTTCGAATGTCAATCCCGATACGCATAGATGGAAAATATCAGCGAGCGCCTACTTTAAAAGATTCACAAAACTGAAAAACAGACTTTAAGAGTGTGTTAAGAAAGTTTCTTCTGTATTAAAGATTCCCTGGGAAGCTTTTTCTCAGAGAGGAGCATCCCGATTGAACCAAGCCATACCCAGACAAATCCGAGGAGTATTCCGGAATTAAAGAAATTGAACACGGTGCACCCTCCCCATGAAACCAAAAAGAAAACGGCAACCGCCCGAGCATCACTCCCGCTATCGTGTGCAAAGAAGGATCGCACGGAAAGAAACGGCATTAACAACCAGAGCGCGAGAAACGAAAGAAGGGAGAGTATTCCTCCACCAAGCCATACTTCGAGAAACGCATTGCTTGCATTATAGCGCGCGCCGCGATCATCCGTGCCAAGCACGCTTCCGATATTTCCCCATCCGATACCGAGTACCCAGTTCTCCCTCAAGGTCAGAAATGTTTTCTCTCGGATCAATCGACGCGCTTCAATACTCGGATCCGGACGAAGAATCGTGGTGACGAATTTTTCAGCCCTTCTTTCCGATTCGATCTCCTCGAGTCGAATATGTCGGCAACCATAGGCAAAAAGGTCTGAAACATTGCCTATTTTTTCGGGAAGTGAGACTGGTGCGCCACACGAAATGGTAATTTCTTGAAATCCAGACACCGCGCTCCCCGCTCTCCCGGAAAGCTCAAACGTCGTAAGGCGAAACGCCCACACGACAAAGGGCGCGAGAGAAAGGGTCAAGGACACAATCCCAACCCCCTTTGCCAAAAGTCCCCATCGCCACTCTCGGGCAATAAAGCCGTACTTTTGAAAGAGAAGCAGCTTCAAAAAAATCACAAGCGACACAAAAAACCCGACCCACGCACTCCGCGCTACCGTGAGGAGAAGCCCGAGGAAAGAAACACTCAAGAAAAAAGAGGAAAGAATAAGAGCGAAGGAATTATATGATACATCGGAATGTCGTTCCGCATCCCCAACCGCTTTTTTGCCGAACTCATTTTCATTATTCCGTATCCCCAATGCCTCTTCCTCCTTGAAATACTTCTGTTCGAGAAAAAAGAAGAGGAGTGCGAGCGCGGAACTTCCCACAAAAATGAGGTACATTCCAAGCCAATCCGGTTCAGAGAAGAAAGCGTTGGGCCGCCCCGCCATCACCTCAAATGATGAGAGCCCCGCCGTAAAGCGAGCGCTCTGCCACATAGCAAAGAAAATCGCACCCAGAGCGGAAAGAATAAGAAAAGGAATGATCCGGCGCACGTCATTCGCGGTATTCAAGAATTCCCGAGAGAGAACATACAAACCGACATAAGAAACAACCACCACCGTTTGCTTTCCGGCAATCGACAGATCAGGCGCGAAAAAAAGAGACGCGAGGCTTCCGAATATGAAAACAAGCAGAAGTGCATCAAACCAGCGAAACGAGACAAATGGAAAAGAATGTCTCCGAAACACAAAACGAACGAGAAGCGACCCGAGTATTGCCGCTCCAAAGAGTTGGTACGGACGAATCGAAACCGGAAACACTTCGGGCGCCAGATTCACGATTTCAAAAGGGAGCACGGCAAGAAACACGAGAAACGCCCATCCGGGACGATAGAGCGCGAAGAAAAAAAAGAGTACCGCAAAAAAAACAACATCAAAAACACCAAGCGGAAACACCGAAGAGTTTCCAAAAAAAAGAAAGGCTCCGTTCAAGATTGCCGCGCCAAAAAGAAGCGCGATCGGTAGTATGCGAATCATAAATGTCCCTCTCCAACCGTCAAGCGAAGAAGTTTCTCGGTAAAACTCCGCCACGAAAACCGTTCCGCTCGTTCTTTCCCTCGTTTCCCAAGCATCTCTCGAAGATCCCGGCGCGCGAGCACATTCCGAATCGTTCCCGCAATATCATCCGTATCATCCGGTCGACAGTAGAGTACCGCGTCCCCGCCGACTTCGGGAAGCGACGACGATTTCGATGTGATCACCGGGACGCCAAGACTCATCGCCTCCAGAACGGGGAGTCCGAATCCCTCATAGTGCGAAGGAAACAGGAACATTCGAGCATTCGCATAGAGCGCCGGCAAATCTTTTTGCGGCACGAAATCAAGCAATCGAACAAATGGCGTGAGGTCAAGCTCCTTGATCAGCTTCGAGACATCCGTCACGAGCGGCGCAAGTTGTGGCAGAAGTTTTCCGGAGATAACGAGAGGAGGAATGGCGGGAGACAGGTGATCGGACTTTTCCCGATCAAGAAGTTTCCGGTACGCGCGAAGAACGCTTTCGGCATTTTTCCGCACTTCAAGCCCTCCGCCATGATAGAGATAGCCGGGCGAGAGATGATACGTTTGCATCACTTCAGCGCTTCGTTCATCGGTCACACGACGCTTAAAGATTGGGTCGACATCGGGACGATTTACCGTAATGGAAGACGGAGCGAGACTTAAATATTGCACGAGATCCTTCTCTGTCCGGGACGATATTGCGCATATTCGATCCGCATGACGGATACCGCGCTCGACACTTCGCCAATCGAATCGTTTTCTCCAGTTGTTGAGATACTCGGGAAAAAGCCTCGGGATAATATCGTGCACCACCATAATATGGCGCACGCTCTTTGGGAGAATACTCGCCGATTGATACAGGCTCACAAAGACATCGCAGTGGTCTTGTTTTACCGCTTCCGGCAAAAGAAATCGTTCCCACCACAATTTTCGGATAAGATCGTCGCGCCGCCATGGCGGAAGAAACGCCTTCCGAAGGAAGTGTCTGGGAATCCCCAGCTCATCGGGAATATCCTCCTCGGAGTAGAGAATGTATTCAACTCGCGAACTCTCGGGAATACTCCGCAAAAAATGAAGCGTCACCTGTCCGATCCCCGTATGAGGCTTCCGCAAAAAAGTAGCGTTGATTCCGACACGCATAGTGGAAGGTGCGGTAAATGTACGAAAAAACTCTCTGGAGACACTCTCATTATACCATACAAACACATTATGTTCCTTTGCGAAGGAGGAATACCGACACGCGCCCACTTGTCATACGATCAAGAATTGGTCGCCCATCTATTTCCGTCGCCTCGTCAAAGCTCTTGGTTTTTTTCCGCACCAAAAAAACCGGTCCCGATCCGGTGGGAAACCCCTCATCTTCCCACCGAAGAAGCGCCTTTCCTTCGAGATGAAGCGGGTAGGCGAATCCCTTGTGGAAGCGCTTGCGATAACTCTTCATACCGATCAAATAGGCTGTTTCTCCGGGAGTGGTGTTTTTTGAGAGAAATTCCGCAAGCGGTTTCGTCTCTCCCCAGATCGCCGTGTCGCCATCGCTCACCTTCCCACTTCGGAAAAAATCGTACTCCTTTTTCAGAAACCAGCCATTCGAAACAATGAGCAATGCGCAAAAAACAAGAAAGGCGACTCGAAACACGTTTCCCTTCTCAAAAAGAAACGCGCCCCACGCGCCAAGAAGCACAAAGGGGACAAAAGCGCTCGCCAAAAAGTATCGCATCGCAATCTCATTCGCAACGGGAACAATAAGAAGAAACAAAAGACCGGAATACAACAAAACCGAAACCAGCAAAAACCGTTTCCGCTCATCAGGCTCCTTCCATGCAAACCACCCCAACAGAAAGAATCCTCCAACGGTAAAAAGTATTTCCGCAATCGCGTGCGCAATATCGATCGGATGTTGCCAGGCTTTCTTTTTGACCGTCGAGACAAATCGATCACAATGATCGGAATGCCCGAGAGCGGAAAGGATGAACGCGTTCGCCCGAATATGACACAGCGCATCCCGACCAAGACGCGAGCTATACGAACGCGTACTTTCCGTTTCTCCGCTAACACCTTTTATAAATGCTTCCGTATTCGAAAAATTCGTTCTCGTTTCCGAAAGAATTTGCGGAATATTGAGAGCCAGCGCTCCCGCTATCGAGAGCGCCACCATTCCGTAGGAAAGTCTTCGACGAAACGCAAGAAAGCCAAAAAGAATGACGGTGAGCAATGGGAGAAGCACGAGAAGAAACGTATGGAGTTGGACACCGAC
Organism: uncultured Bdellovibrionales bacterium; assembly: GCA_964550545.1. GTDB lineage: Bacteria > Patescibacteriota > Minisyncoccia > Moranbacterales > UBA1568. Next base: position 5,135 of record CAZJZN010000023.1, on the reverse strand, counting down.
TCCGAGCGCAACGCCGAAAGCAATCGCCCACATATATCGCTTCTTCATTTCCCGATCAAAGAACGCTTGAGCCGAAAGCAAAAAAAGAATCGTGAAAAACGGCAGGGTATTCGGATTCCACTGAAACCGACCGTAACGAATCATAAATCCGGAAAAGGCCGAGAGAAGCGCCGCCAAGAGTCCCATTTTCCAGCCGAAGAGCCTCGAAACAAGAAGAAAGACGAGTGGAAGGGTAAGAATGGAAAAGAGAAGCTCGGGATACGCCAGCGAGGGTGGCGTAAAACCGAAGAGACTCCCGGAAAGAAATGAGAAATAGTGCGTCACAGGTCCCAATCGAAACTCCGTTCCGCCCGCGCCGGGTCCCAAAAGCGGAATCTCCCCCCGCGTTATATCAAAGGTAATCGCAGCGTCGCGAGCCTGATCGGGACTGAAGCGAAGCCAATCATCAAATTCGTACATCCGGAGAAATGCTCCCAAAACAAGAATCGCCAAAAGAGCAACCGACACACTATCGAGAGTGGATACCTTTTGTCTCAGAGAAGAAAGAAATGATTTGAACATACATTCGCAAAAAATCTTAAACAAAACATTCGCCTCAAGTCTCAATCATTTAATCCAGCGTCAGCGTAACAAATTTTCCCTTGTGATCCTTCAGTGTAAGCGCCTGCACAAAAACAAATTTCGTCTCAGGATACGCATCAAGCATGCTGGTTTCATTCAAAACAATATGATAGTGCCCCATAAGCACATACTTGATATTTTTGTGCGCCCCAACAATCTCAAGGAGCGTATTCCCCCATCCTCCAAGCGGCGTTTTGAGATCATACTCCAGAATCGGTCGATGAAGGGCGATGAGCACCTTCTTGTCCATATTGAGTTCACCTCGCAACCACTCGAACTGCGCCGGAGAAATCGTTCCCCCCGGGAGCTCCTCCGAATCGAGAATAATGATCCGCCACTTTTCAAAATCATATGACCGATAGTACCCTCTCTCCGGAAGCGGGCTTTCCTCGTTCCATATCTCTCCAAATTTTTCCCGATGATCGTGATTCCCGATGGTGTGAAGAATAACCGCTCCGGCATCTTTTTTTCGCTTCTCCTCGTTTGCCAATGCTATTCCTTTGTACATTCTTGTCTCGTGGTCAAAATTGCTGATATTGTCTCCGAGCGTCATATAGACATCTCCGGGCGTATCGAGCATTTTCCGATAGTATTCCTCCCACTCCCTCGGATAGACGATATTCCCCGGGCGATCACTCGAATAATCGCGTTTCTTTTTTCCGCCCGCATGCATATCGGTTGTCACATGAACGGTAAGCGTCTTCTTTTCTGAAGAACGCAAAGGTGGCAACGTGTTTTTTCGCGCCAAAAAAAAGACCGTACTCAGTATGAGTAAGAGAAATACCAAAAAAAGAACCAGCGCAATTTCTTTTTTCTTGAACATACTTTTGTGTAGAGCTCATCTCAAAAATAATTTTGAAGCGATTGTGAGGATTTTTCGAGCGAGAACGGTGAAAGCCGAGGAGGAATAATAGCGTTATTCCGACGAGGTTTGAACCGTTCGCAGCCGAAAAAGACCACAATTCGAGTCATAAAGGATTTTTGAGATGAGCTCTGGTTACCTTGAAAAATACTGCGCCACATCGCTCCAATATTCATACCCTTTCGATGCCTCTTTGGCATCGTCTTTCCCTCGCGCGCCCGCATCAAAGCTTCCGCCACGCTTATCGAGAACGACGATACGCATATCGCCGATATCCCACTGGTCGTCCTCGATATTTCCACCCGGCTTCGCCTTAGTGAGCGTATATTTGCAAAAACTCGGTCCGTCATATGTCCGAGAACGACGAATGCGATCATCTCCCGCGAGACGAAACGCGTACAGCGTCGTGTGCATAAAATCCGCCGCCTGTCCTTTGTAATCAATAAGGATATTCTCGTGAGGACAGTCCTTAATCATATATTCCGCCGCTTCTTTTATCTGACCCCACGTCCACCACATATCATCCTTTTTCATCTTCAGTACCACCGTATCCTTCTTTGGCGAAACATACCGATGTGTCGACATCCGAATCTCGGAAAGCCAGTGGTAGCTAAAAAAAATGTTTGAACCAAGACCAAGACAGAGAAGCGCTCCCGAACTCACGGAAACAATCATTTTCTTTCGCCCTTCAACGGGAAGCAATGAAATCATTCCGAAAAACAAGGGGGGAACGAAAAGCATCGGGAGAAAAAAACGCGGCTTGTCGACAGTCGTCGCGAGAGGAAGAAAGAGCGCAAAAAACGCGAGTATCCATACAGGAAGAGCAAGAAACATATCGCGCCTCGATTCGTCGCGTTCATTCCGAAAGAGCCAGCCGGAAAGCAAAACCCCCAGCGAAACAATGAGGAGTCCGCCATATTGAAACGGTTTGGATCCACCAAAATATCCGGTCGCGATGCGAAAAAAGTACTCGCCGAAATTCTTCGATACGGTACGAACATTTTCAATCATCGAGTTTCCCGACTCTTTCGCGTGAACCGCCTCAAAGAATTCCCCGACATTCTTCCCGCCACTCAAAAAGTCGCTCGCAAAGACCGGGAGATAGAGAAGAAAAACAACACCAAGAAAAACACCGACGCCGCGAAACGACCATGCGGCGCGCACGCGATGAAACCGAAAAACTGAAAAGATGACCACAAAAAGAGGAAGCGCCGCAAGCACGGTAAAGTGCAACTGAGAAACAATGCCATAGGCGAGTCCGAGAAGCGCGTACCAACGATACGTTCTCGAAGATTCTTCGGCAATCAGACGAAGAAATGCGTACAAAAACAGTAAGCTGAAAAACGGTGTCGAATTGGGATTCCATGAAAATCGCGCGTATTCAATCGCAAGAAATCCGTATGAAAAAACAATCGTGAGTATCATCGACCAATCCCGATCAAAAATCCGTCGAGCAACAAGAAAGAAGAGTGGAATCGAAAGAATTGAGAAGAGAAGCATCGGGAGAGCAAGAATGCCGGGCGACGCAGAACCAAAAAGAAGCGCGGAAACGGACTGAAAAGAATAAAACATGGGACCCAACCGAAGACTGGTTTCGCCGGCACGCGGTCCCAAGAGCGGAAACGCGCCAATTCCCTCATCAAGAACACGAAGCGAAATCATTGCATCCCGAATCTGATCCGATTTGATAATCATCCAGTCCTCGTAGTGCACCGCACGCACAAAGACGGCCCCCGCGACGAGAACCAAAAAAAATATCGTTTTCCACTCCTTCAAAAGAAACTTCATCATAGTTATTCATCGTTATTCATCAAAAAACACATCCCCCCAGAACATCCGGTCACCCTTTCGTTTCTCCGCAGAAATCCATACATCACCATCAGGTTTCATAGTATTCTCAAATCGAAATTCCTGATCAATCGTTCGGTTGGCGAAAGAGACTTCCGCAACGGCGATTTGTCCCACAACGTGGAAATCAAGAAGCGTAAACGATTGATCGAATTTGTCGAGAAACGATTGGAGTTCGGTTTGTTCAGACGGGACAACGGCGAAGAATCGCGCCAGAGGATCGGTCGGAACCGTCTGCATATTTCGAAACGCGAAACCGGAATCGGATTTTTGTTTTTGTTCGAAAAGATATTCGAGAGGAGCAATATGCTCCGGCTTTACATAGAAGTAAACTCTCTCGCCCTTTGCGGTTCGGGAGGACATATACTCCGCAGCTCGCTCAAGCTGCCCCAGAGTAACCCCGTCCTTACTCTTCAAAATAATCGTCCGCGAAACGGGCGCATTATTCTTTTGGGATGCCGCCTGTTCCCCAAACCATTCGATGATTCCATTCACATTCAATGAAAAAATTCCAATAAACAGGATAGCTCCCGCGACATACCCGGCGCGCGCCCATTTTTCACGCATATACTCAAACACGATACCGAAGAGAAGAAACGGGATTGGGAGAACCACAAGAAAGAACCTCGGTCGAAGCTGAAAGGCAACCGGGACGGAGAGAACGACGAAAACACCGGTCCAAACAAAGAGAAGCCGGAGAAAATCCCTCTTTATCCCCTCCTGAAACGCTCGGAGACGGAGGATCACGACGAAAAAACCCGCCATCAAGAACACGGCCGTCAGCGCGAGCGGAATGCGATTTTTCTTCTCACTCTCCGTCACACACTCCGCGGTCGTTATGAGGCACCAGTATCGTCCATTCTCTTCCCATGCTTTCCCGATACGCTCCGAAAGCGGCTTCGCGTCTTGTTTCTTTGTCATCGCTTCGAAAAAGTTTCGCGTGTTTTCACCTTCTCGAAGCATGTCATTCGCAATGATTGGCGCGGAGAGAACAAGGAAAATCACTCCCGCAACTCCCGCATACTTCGCGATCGAGACACGCGCCGGTCGCGCGAAAACTTTCCGAATATTCTCCCGCTTCCACAATTCGAATCGCCACACAAGAAAGAGTCCCGTCGCTCCAACAAGACTCATCATTCCAAAGAAGTGAAGTTGCGCTCCGATACCAAACCCAAGCGCCCACAGCGCCAAAAAGAAATATTTCTTCTTCCCCGCGGGTTCATTGAAAAATCGAAGCATCCCATAAAAAGAAAGGAGGAGAAAAAACGGAAGCGGGTTGGGATTCCAAGCAAAACGTGAATACTCAACGCCAAGAAACGAAACGGAGAGAAGCGCCGAAACCGCGAGAGCGGCCGGTGCCGACAGAAACAATCGAGCGAACAAGAAGAGCATTGCAATCCCAAAAACACCGAAGAGCATATCGGGATACGCAAAGACCGAAGGCTCGCTCGAACCAAATATAACACCGGAAAGATACTGGAAATAATAGTAGACGGGACCCGTCCGCAAGAGCCCTTCCTCAAGATCAACCGCGCCGACCCGTGGTCCCAAAAGCGGGAGATATTCGGGACCCCGCTCAATCGCCTGCGACACAAGCATCGCGTCCCGCGCCTGATCCATTTTGAAGTAGAGCCATTCGTCAAGATGAACGAAGCGCAGTGAAAAGCCGAGAAGAAGAATCGCGCCAAGCACAATTCCAACAGTACGTTTTCGGGATAACCACGCATTTCCAATATGAGATACGCTCTGTTTCATAGTTTCTTTCACTTGTTTTTCAATCTCCACTCTTCACTCTTCGTCCGCC
>CAZJZN010000022.1:0-11830 GCA_964550545.1 uncultured Bdellovibrionales bacterium | reverse complement strand
TCCACCTTCACCGGTTGCTTGGCGGCTTCTTCTTCGAGTTCGAAGAATTCGCGTTTGGCGAAGTTGAACATATTCGCGATGACATTGGTCGGGACGGTTTCGATCTTGGTGTTGAGCTCCATCACGACGCCATTGTAGAAGCGGCGCGACGCTTGAATCTTGTTCTCCGTATCGGAGAGCTCGCGCTGAAGCTCGAGAAAATTGGTATTCGCTTTGAGATCCGGATACGCTTCCGCAACCGCGAAAAGACTTTTCAACGCCCCCGAGAGCATATTTTCCGCCGCCGCTTTTTCCGCCGCACCCCCGCCCGCTTGCATCGCATTGCTTCGCGCCTCGGTCACCTTCTGAAATACGCCCGACTCGTGCGCGGCGTACCCCTTCACGGTCGAGACGAGATTGGGGATGAGATCATAGCGGCGCTTGAGCTGAACATCGATATCGCTCCACGCCTCACTCGCGCGATTCTTAAACGTGACGAGCCCATTGTAGGCCGCCACTCCCCAGAGGACGAGCACCACGCCAACTCCGAGCACAATATAGACTGCTGTCATACCATTGAAGAGATCCGTCCCTCGAAACCGAGGGGTTCTTCTCTCTTTAAAAAATAACGCTTCCAACACCCTCACCCTATCACAAAATTCCCTCCCGGAGAAGCCCGTCACGAAAGAGAAAAAATGGTGTATAATACCAACTACCAACCTGCCTACCCTACCTACCGGCAGGCGGGCGACAAGCAGGCTACTCACTACTAACTCCCTCATCCTATGATTCGAAATGAAATTCTCGTTTTTCTGATACCGATACTCGTCGGCGTCATCACCGAGGGAATTAAATTTGCCAATTACTGCCGGAAGCACGGCTGGGATCTCCGCTACTCGATCGCCTACGGCCATATGCCGAGCGCGCACACCGCCTTTGTGTCTTCACTCGTTACCACGGTCGCGCTTATCGATGGATTCACAACGACCAGTTTCGCGGTCGCCCTCACCCTCGCCATCATCGTCGTCTTTGATGCGCTTCGGCTCCGCGTCTATATGGGCGAGCATGCGCAGTATCTAAACGCGCTCACCAAAGAACTCAAGCTCGACGAATCTCGCTTCCCCCGCCTCAAAGAACGCGTCGGTCATAAACCCGAAGAAGTCGCCGTCGGCGCCCTCATCGGCATCTTCCTTACCCTCCTCTTCTTCGCCATCTGGGGAGGTTGATTTTATTTCCTCTCCAATTCCCGAATTTCATCCCGCAAAATCGCGGCGGTTTCGAAATCGAGGACTTTGACGGCTTCGTTCATCTCATTCTTTTTCCGGCGAATGAGTTTTTTTGTATCGCCGCCAAAAACTTTTTCGTCGAGCAGAAGATCGGCACGAACGGCGCGATCGTGATCGCTTTCCATTTTGTCCGTAATGTCGTGAATTTCTTTACGGATCGTTTCCGGCGTAATGTTGTGCTCCGCATTGTAAGCAAGCTGAATCTCGCGGCGACGATTCGTTTCGTCGATCGCACGCTTCAAAGATCCGGTTATGGCATCCGCGTAGAGAGTCACGCGCCCCGAGACATTCCGCGCCGCGCGCCCGATCGTCTGAATGAGCGATGTTTCGGAGCGGAGAAATCCTTCTTTGTCCGCATCGAGAATCCCAATGAAGGTTACTTCCGGCAAATCGAGCCCCTCGCGCAAGAGATTCACGCCGACCAAACAGTCGAAGTTCCCTTTTCGGAAATTCGTGAGAATGCGAATCCGATCGATCGTCTTCACATCGCTGTGAAGGTATTCGGCTTTGATATTTTTTTCTTTGAGAAATGATGAGAGGTCTTCCGCCATTTTTTTCGTCAGTGTCGTCGCGATCACCCGACCATTTTTTGAAATTTCTTTTTCGGCTTCGGATATAAAATCCTGAATCTGCCCCTTGTACTCCCCCTCCGCTCGCACGGGCTTGATCGTGAGAAGCGGATCCACAAGTCCCGTCGGACGAATCACCTGCTCCACTATTTTTTTACTCGTCCGCCGTTCTTCTTCGCCCGGTGTCGCGGACGTAAAAATTATTCTCCCCACGCGCGCTTCAAATTCTTCCCCTCGAAGCGGACGATTGTCGAGGGCGGACGGAAGCCGGAAGCCGTGCTCGACGAGTGTCGTCTTGCGTGACCGATCGCCCGCATACATCCCGCGAAGTTGCGGGAGCGTCACGTGCGACTCATCGATAATGGTGAGGAAGTCCGGCGCGCCATCGGACGTTCTGGGGAAATACGAGAGGAGTGTTTCGGGCGGTTCGCCGGGCGTCTTTCCCGAAAGGTGCCGCGAATAATTCTCGATGCCGTTGGTGTAGCCAATCTCCTCGATCATCGCGAGATCATAGTTGGTCCGTCGCTTCAGACGCTCCGCCTCGAGAAGTTTCCCGGCATCCGTCATTTTTTTGAGTTGTCCTTCGAGCTCCGCGCGAATGGAAAGGATCGCGCGCTGCTGATCTTCTTCCGTCGTCACAAAGTGCTTCGCCGGAAAGAGAAAAAACGACACCGGTTCTTCGAGAATAGTCTGCGATACCGGATCAATTTTCCGAATGCGCTTGACGCCGCTTCCCTCAAGCTCGACCGCGTAGATGATTTTTTCCTGGACCGGCATCACTTCGACTCTGTTCCCCATCGCACGAAATGTGCCCGGTGTAAGGTCCGCGTTCGTCCGCTCAAAGTGTCGATCAACCAGCTCGCGAAGGAAACTGTTCCGAGAGAGCGCTCCTCCTCGCTCAACACGGAGATTCTCGCGTTCATATTCCTCCGGCGATCCCAAGCCATAGATACACGAGACTGATGCGACAATAATCGTATCGCGACGCGTGAGGAGCGCCTGGGTTGAGGCGTGGCGAAGCCGCTCGATTTCCACATTGATCGCCGCGTCCTTCTCGATATAGGTGTCGCTTGCGGGAATATATGCCTCGGGCTGATAGAAGTCGTAGTACGAGACGAAATAGTGCACCGCCGCCTCCGGGAAAAAACTTTGGTATTCTTGCGCGAGCTGTGCCGCCAAAGTCTTATTGTGCGCAATCACCAAGGTTGGCTTTCCTATCTCGGCAATCACATTCGCCATCGTGAAGGTTTTCCCCGATCCGGTGACCCCGAGGAGCGTCTGCCGATTGAAACTTTCTCGCAAACCCGAAAGTAGCGATTGAATCGCCTTCGGCTGATCCCCCGCCGGAACATAGGGTGCAGCGAGATGAAATGTGTCGTTTTTGCTTGACATAAAGTGATTTTCTCGCTACTGTAGCAGGAAATCAGTTTTTTCACAACCCGGCAGCCAAAAAGGAGACGCTGATTATAGTGAACATATCGACACACTTGTAGCATGATACTCGAAACCACCCATTGGAGAGAGAAAAAATGAACCGCCTTCAGAGACACATTCGAGAACTGAAAAGACTTACCACTCTTCTCAGAGAGAAAGGTAAGTCCAATCCCAGATGGAACGAGTCAATAGCGCAGGAAACCCAAGATATTATTGACGAACTCCCACCGAAAGGACTAGGAAAAATCCCCTTGAATAACCGTTTAAGAATCGAGGCATGCTGTATCTCCTTACTTGTGACCCTCAGCTTCCTTTTATATCCAGAAGCCACTGACAGAAGGTATTACCAATCTTTGGCAATACGGAGAACGCCTTACGAAGATATCGATATCTCCACTGCCAACGCTCCTTTTCAACAAGTTTTTTGGATTATCTCGTGGATCTTCCACGAGATAACACGCGAAGTATAAGGAACGAAAACAGACCAACACAACCCGGCACGCCAAGCGCGCCGGTTTTTCATTTCCATTTTTCCTGCTACAGTACCCATATCCTTCGGTTTTCATTTTGCATTTTGCATTTTGAATTTTGCATTTTCCCTATGCGCCTTTCCTACTCTTCACTCGAAACCTACCGAACATGTCCCTTGAAATACAAGTTCAAGGAAATTGATCGTTTGCGGGAACCCAAGTCCAAGGAGGCGGTCTTCGGCACACTCGTCCATTCGACGCTGAAATTCATTCACGAGCCCTCGCTCCTCCCGCCATCCCTCGAAGACGCGCTCAACCACTTCGCCAAAAACTGGAACGACGCCGTCTATGACAATCCTGACGAAGAACGTGCCGCTTTTTCTGCGGGTGTCGAGATGATTCGTCGGTATTTCGAAACAAACGATCCCAAAGACTTCACCATCGTCGCGCTCGAAAGTCCCTTCCAGATAGATATTGTCGATGCGGCTGGTGCGACACATACACTCAAAGGCATTATCGATCGGATCGACAAAACACCGGACGGCTACGAAATTATCGACTACAAAACCGGAAGGAAACTTCCCTCTCAAGAAAGCGTCGATCAAAATCTCCAGCTCTCCGTCTATACCAAAGCCTTTCTCGCTCGCTACCCCAAAGAAGCGGCCCATCTCGACCACCTCACGGTGAGCCTCTATTTTCTCAAGCACGGCGTAAAGCTCTCCTCGACGCGCACACTGGATGATGTACAAAGAATCGACGCGCTCTTCCTCGAAACAATCTCGGAAATCGAAGCGGGGCATTTCGAACCGCGCGTCAATCCCCTCTGCGACTGGTGCGGTTTCCAAAAAATCTGCCCGATGTGGAAACACAAGTTCCGCGAACTTCGCGTCGCAACAAGCGAAGAAAAAGAACAAGCGGTCAACGACTATCTCGGAATCAAGCGCGCGATCGAACTCGACAAACAAAAGCTCATGAAACTCCAGGAAACCATCCTTCAATATATGGATGCCGAAGATGTCGAGCGCCTCTTTGGCGAAAGCGGCATCATCGAACGCGCGCGGACACAGAAATACGAGTACGACGCCGGAAAGCTCCGCGACCGTCTCGAGCCCCTCGGAAAGTGGGAAAGCGTCCTCGCGGTCAATCAGACTCTCGTCAAAAAAACTCTTGCCTCACTCCCTCTCGAAACGAGAAAAACAATAGAGTCCGAAACCAAAACTCTCGGCAAAACCACCATCACCCTCCGCGTCAAAAAGACGCTCGCGGACGACACGGAGGAATAATCATTGACCTTGCATCGACCTTCTGTATTCTCAATCCTCTACTCTCTTTCCCAAAAACCGATACACGCCAAGGAACACTCCGTACGAAATGCCGGTGCCAAGCGAAAAGAGGAGGGAGAGCAGAACCGCGTGAAGGAACCACGCCGGATCTCCGTAGTGCGAGGTAGCACTCCGAAGAACATCGAGCGGGTTAAGCAGTATATCCCAACTGTTCCACCGCAAAAATCGCCCGAGATAGATGCCGATGCCGGAGAGGAGTATCGCAGAAACCGCGATCATATCCGCTCGTATCGCACCCAGCATTCGCCGGAGCGTTCTATGAATCCGAAAGAGCGACCCCGCGCCAAAGAGAAAACCTGAAAACGTGAACGCGGCAACCAGAGAAAAATCGAACATGAAATGGTTTGTCCCGGCATATTCCCACGGAAGATGAATGAAGTCGGTCATAATATACGGCGCATTGGGAAAGAAAAAGAGCCACAGCGCAAAGAGCGCGAAAACACCCCCTTTGGATCGAGGCGAACGAATGTGTGCGCGTTCAAACACGATTGAGATCGCGTAGGGAATCGCCGCGAGAAAGAGATTCCAGAGAAGAAAAAAATACCCCTCCGTCCCCGTCGCAACCATCCGAAATCCCAAAAGGAGAAACCCGATCGCCACACTGATGCGAAGCACGCACAAAAAAGTCAATCGCCGAGAAACACGCATATTTCCAACAAAAAAGTACCGAGAAGTGTACCACGGAATACTCCTTCCGTCCACGACAGAAATAAAAATCCCTCGCGCGCATACACGAGGGAATATTTTTAACATACCTGTTTTTTCATTCAATACCGAGAACATCACAGAGCTGATTCGCAGTATCCACAATTCGCTCCCTCTGCCACAAGCCATCAACGAGGTACTGCGGGAAAATACCCATTCCATTGTGTGCGCCAAGAAGCGCGCCCACCATAGCACCGTTTGAATCCGCATCACCACCGGCATTCACTACATCGTAAAGAGTACGAATACTGTGCGGATTCCGAAGAAAAAACGCCAACGTCGCGGGAAGAGAATCCGCCGCATGAAATCCTTGTATTCCAAACACTCGCGCAATGGATTCACAATTGAGAGTATCGCTTCGGGGAATGCACACGTCGAGTCGAAAACGAAGACTTTGAAAATCAGCAGACGGAAACCCAAGTCTTGTTGCAAAGTCGTATCCACTAAGAGCCATTGTCGACAAACGGTGAGAAAATGTCCGCACAGACAAAGAGTTTCCGCATCGCGACTTAAAACAAATTCTCAACGCCTCCACTTGGGCAAACCCAGCGGCAATACCAGCACCAGTTGCATGTGTCATCGCCGCAAGGAAGAAAACATCTTCATACGTCCAGAAACCAATACGGCACTTCGCTGAAAGAAGCGCAGCAATCGGAACCATCTTCATTGCAATTCCGTTTCCGGCTCCGCACTTTTCCCCAAGATTCTTCCCAGATTCATTCCAATGAACTCCCGTTGCAAGTCGCTCGACAGCAAGAGTCGTCGTTCGACCCCAGTCCCAACCCTTCTCACGAGCTTCTGTGAGCGCCGCCACATGCCGAGCTGCCATATCATCCATATTGATTCGCCCACTATTCGCAATGAGCGACTCCGCCACAACAAGTGTCAGCTGCGTATCATCCGTCCACTGACCTCGTTGCAATTGAGCATTCCATGGATGCTCACCATTGGTGATATAGTTCTCAACTCTCCCGATTTCTTTCCTCTTTTTCCAAGAAATCCCCTCAATTGGCGCGCCAAGCGCATCACCAATCGCCGTACCAAGAAACGCCGCTACTACACGCTCTCGAAAATTGTTCATGTGATTCTCCAAAGCAAAGCTGAATTTTAAAAGAAGGCTCTCATATCAGTAGAGAGATACGAAATCGTTTCAAGTAAAGCAGGAAAAATAAAAAGGGTCAACGCGCCTTGAGCGAAGACTTGTTTTCTTCTACAATATAAGCGCATCAAAAATACCGGCGTCTCTATGATCAAAAAACTTTTTCTCGCCATTCTCCTCCTCTTTTCCACACTGGCACTCTCCGGATGCTCGCAGGAACCGGCGACGGAAACGACGCAAAATCGCAAATCGGGCGACTATAGCTACCTCTCGCGCGCAATCGGCGGAGAGACGAAAAACCCCGGCGCGACCCAATCAACAGCCGGCGCGACCAAAAAGTCGCCATCCGCCCCAGCCTCGATCCCAACTCCCCCTCAGGTTGCCGGCGATCAAACCACACAAGAAGAAAACAACCCTCCGAGTGAAACCCCAAAAAATTCTCCGCCGGCAGAGCCACCGAAAGAAGAGAAGAAATCCGAGAGCGGTCCCGACAAAGATGACGACCTCTCATTCATCCGAAAGTACGACGGCGCGATCATCAAAACCACGAAGGGCGATATCACCGTGAAATTCTATACTGATGATGCGCCCAAAACCGTCAACAACTTTTTCAAACTCGCCGGGAAAGATTTCTACGACGGCATCCGCTTTCACCGCGTGATCGAGGGATTCATCATCCAAGCGGGCGACCCCAATTCCAAGGATGACAACTGGGCGGACGACGGACAGGGCGGTCCGGGATACACCTTCAGTGACGAAATCAACAGCAAAAAACTCGTCGAAGGCTCCGTCGCAATGGCAAATAGCGGTCCCAATACCAATGGCTCGCAATTTTTTATCGTGACCGCAAAGTCAACGCCCCTCCTCGACGGCAAATACACCAATTTCGGTGAAGTCACCGACGGAATGGATGTCGTCCGCAAAATAGAGAAGGTTGATACCGACCCGAACGATCATCCGAAAGAAAACATCGCGATAAAGAGCATCAAGTTTCTGGAAAAGAAGTAACTTCATTGTTTTTCTCCTTTCCCATTCCACATTCATCATTCCCCATTCGTCATTCTTTATTCGTCATCACCCTTCCATCCACCAGGAGTACCCCTTTCCCGCCCGGCGTTTCGGGATAGACCATGAGCGGATTGATATCAAGTTCGCGAATGTCGGGGAAGTCAGCGAGGAATTCGGAGAGTCGTCCGACACATTCGACGACCGACGCGACATCATAGGGTGCGCCGCCGCGCGCGCCTTGGAGTATCGGGAGGATACGAAGCTTCATAAGCATCGCTTCCGCGCGACTCCGCGAAACCGGCACGAGACCAAAGGCGGCGTCTTTCAATATTTCCGTGTAAATTCCGCCGCTCCCAAGCATCACCGTTTGCCCCAGATTCGCATCACGGAAACTTCCCAGGATAAGTTCAATGCCGCCCTTGGGTGCCATTTCCATAAGGAGTGCGCCATCGATACGCGCTTCGGGTACCGTTTGTCGCACGCGTTCGAGAATTGATTGAAACGCTTCTCCGGCACGCTCCGGCGAAACATTCAGAAGGACGCCGCCAACATCGCTTTTGTGCGTAATATCATCCGAGAGAATTTTGAGAGCGGACGCAGTGCCGATCTCTCTCGCGGCGCGCTCGGCTTCTTCCGGCGTCGTCACCCGCGCGTATTTCGGAACCGGAAATCCATACGCGCCAAAAAGATCGAGTGTCTCAATCGGAGAGAGCACCGTCTTCCCCGATGCCTTCGCGGCATGAAAAATTTCCCGCGCTCGCGCCCGGCCATTTTCCTCTCGCTTTCCGAGTTTTTCATACGCATATTCCACGTTTCCCGGTTTCTTCCTCGACTCCGCAAAGTCAGCAAGCGCCGCAAGCATTCGAACGCCATCCTCCGGAAAATCCGCGACCGGCACCTTCTTTTTGAGGAGCGTCTTCATTCCCTTTGCGACCAGTTTTCCACCCATAAAGGCGGCAACGAGAGGCTTATGGGTATTCTTTGCGGAAAGCGCTATTCCTTCGGCGATTTCGGCAACATCCGTCATAGACTGCGGCGTGAGGACGACAAGCGCCATATCGACATGTTCATCCGCAAGAATACCATTCAGCGCTTTCACGTAGCGTTCACTCTTCGCGTCCCCCAAAATATCAATGGGATTCTTCACACTGGCGGCATTTGGAAGAAACGTGCGCAGTTCAGTATTCGTCGTATCAAGAAGTTCCGGAAGTAAAAGTCCCGCCGCGATAGCCGCGTCCGCCGAAAGGACGCCGGGTCCCCCGGCATTCGTCAGGATAGCGAGGCGTCTCCCTGAGGGAAGTGGCGCGAGCGAAAAAGCGCGAGCCAGGAGAAAGAGCTCCTCCGCCGTTTCGACACGAACCATACCGGACTCTTCAAAGAGCGCGGTATAACTCGCGTCATTCCCGGCAAGCGACCCCGTATGCGACGAGAGTGCGGAAGCGCCCGCCGCCGTTTTTCCGGATTTGAGAATGAGAATCGGTTTCGATTTTTTGGCGCGAAGCAAAGCGTCCGCTACACGCCGTATCGCCGACGCATTCCGAAGACTCTCCGCGTAAATAGCAATAACGCTCGTGTGCCGATCCGTCAAAAAATATTCAAGAAGCGCCGACTCATCGAGCATCGCCTTATTGCCGAGACTCACGAATTTCGAAAAGCCAATACCGAGCGCCGCCGCCATATCGAGCGCCGCCGCCCCCAAGGCGCCGCTTTGCGAGAGGAACGCGACGCGACCTTTTTTGGGAAGCGTTTTCGCAAAGGACGCGTTCATTGAGAGGTGCGGATTCACAACGCCAAGACAATTCGGTCCCAAAAGCGCCATATCCCCTTCCCGCGCAATTCGCGCGATGTCTTCTTCGAGTTCCGTGTTTCCCACTTCTCCGAAACCCGCCGAAATGACTATCGCCGCCCGCACGCCTTTTGAAACCGCTTCACGCAAAATTTGCGGCACCACTTTCGCCGGAACGGCAATAATGACACACTCGATATCCGCCTCGATCGCCGCAAGATTCGGATAACAGCGGAGACTATGGAGCACATCCGTTTTCGGATTCACCGGGTAGATGCGCCCTTGATATTTCTGCTCGACGAGGTTCTTCACGATATCGTTCCCGACGCTCCCCACTTCCGTCGACGCTCCCACGACTGCTATCGATTTCGGCTCAAACAAAGATTGGATGTTCATAGTGATTCCATAAAAATATACACAGAAAAAGACAGTGGCTTTCTCTCTTCATTATACACGAAAACCGCCCCTCGCGAGGCGGCTTTCTTGATACGATTTCTTTTTCTTTCATCACTCCCCTCCCTACGGAGCCACTTCTTTCCAAAACTTCCGACAGTCCTTGGTGCCTGTTATCACGTCACACCCATTGTCACACGACTCGCCTTTGCAAATATCGGAAGCGGTGCAGGTAGTCGTCGGATTGCAATAACTCACAACATCAAGTACGTCAGATCCAACAGCAGATCCTCCGGGACCATCACAGCGAACAGAATAGGTATACTTGTCAACCGCTCCCGGAGTGGGGATGATAACACCAACAACGGGTGACGATGTCGCTCCTCCTGTCACAAAACCATTTCCGGATGTGGCAACGCAACTCGTCGCATCCGTCGATGACCACGTCGCTCGGACAGTCGGTGTCCCGGCAGTCGAATGAATATTTACCGGATTCGGATTGAGAGAGAGGGTTGCAGTAGGAAGCGGGGCGGGTGCATCACACCGAAATGAAACTCCCGCGCTATCCGCCCATTTACCATCAGCCGCTCGCCATGCATGACCCCAAGCTGTGTACGTTCTTCCGGGAACAATACTCCGTGAATATGGCTCGCCAATGCCATCCAAACAGGTATCTCCCGGATTAACAATTGCACATGTTCCCGACCACGATGGATTCGGCGGGGTACTCGGATCATCAATCCTGAGATAATACCAGCTTGCACCGGGAACCGCATAACGCAGTGATATATGATCACCGGCAGCACTATCGCAAGTAGGAAAAATCACCATAGGTCCAAAGGGCGGAAGCGGTGGAGCGGCAACGGAGATATCGAAGGCAAGCGTTGCGGGCGATGTTCCCGGAGCGCCGGTACAGGTCAGCCTATAGGTATAGACTTGCCCGCCGGGAAGCGCCTCTGTCGGTTCGGAGTAGGGTTGATTATGGGTAAATCCTTTCGGTCCGGTCCATGTTCCACCGACCGGAGAACGAGACGCGGTGCAGGACTCGGCATTTCTGGAAAACCATCGAATCGTTGTGGATTCATTTGCCAGAAGGCTGTATCTATCCGCCGTAAAGGCCAGCTCGGGAGCGGGGGGAGAGGGTGGAATCTTTCCCGAGCTACACGTAACGCTACCAAGCGAAGGTTCCCTGCAAACCCAAGTCCATTCAGTAACCGTTTCGCTAAAGCTTTCCGAAGATCCGGAAGCGCACATCCAAGCAGTGCCGAGGCCCATATTCCATGGAGCATTGGCAAAACTCGATCCGGCCGGAGGATAAGCGCACGCAGGACTTGTTGGAATCGGACCGCCTCCGCCACTTACTTCACATACAAAGGAAGAAATTCCTCCGCTTGAGGTGCAACAATCTCCTCCAGACACACCACTAAGAGGGGTACACCCAAGACCGCTCATCGGACAAGCAACGTGTGCGCCATTGCAATTTCCATAGGATCCCGGGGCAGTATTTAGAATACCCGTGCAGCCTATAACCGGATCGCACCATCCCATACCATACCACTGCGCCTTCACCTCAGGGGAACCCGCAAAGAAACCGAACACAAAAAGACACGAGAAGACAAAGAGAGAAAGTATGTTTCTCCCTCTTGGCATCTTTGCATCTTTGCTTCGAAAAAAAAGAGTTCGTATCGACATAGGGGTGTGATGTGTAAAACAAATGAAGTCAAAAATGAACTAGAAGAATGTTCTGAAAAAAGATTA
>CAZJZN010000021.1:5833-14572 GCA_964550545.1 uncultured Bdellovibrionales bacterium | reverse complement strand
CGGAATTTGTTGTCCGTCGTGTTGTAGTACATCGCACCTTCGAAACCCGCCGCCACCGGATCACCGGTTTCATTGCGCACGTCGAGACCGAAATAGTCCGGCGTCGCGCTCCCTGATCCGCCGGCACCGATCTGTATCGTATCTGTCGTTCCTGTTCCGGCAGCCTGGAAGGTGATACCTCCTGTTCCGGAATTGATATTTACGGTCGTCGTCGTGGTCGCATTACCAAGAGTAATCGTTTTTGCATTCGCGCCCGTCCCAATATCGATCGCCCCGGTTGTACCCGAGTCAACCGTGAGCGCTTCGCCTGAAGCTGTCGCGATATCCGCCGTTGCGCCTGAAAAAATAAGTCCGGTCGAACCAATCGTTTTATTGGTTAATTCTTCCACTCCGGAAAGCGTTGAGAGCGTCCCTGTCGTCGGAAGCGTCACATTGGTCGCACCGGATGTCGTCAGAGTGAGATCATTCGACGCCGTTGTCGTAAACGACCCGCCAAAAGAAATCGTCTCGCCATTTGGTACCGTGAGCGTCCCGGTCGTATCCGAGACTGTAAGCCCGTGAATCTTGTCCGCATTAAACGCGTACGGCACCGCCGTAAATCGAATGAGTGGCAACATCTGCCCGTTCGCGTTAAAGTTCACGCCAAGATAAATATTGTCGGTATTGAAATCAACCGATCCGGGGAGTGTCGTCACGCTTCCCAGGTCGGTCTGAAATACTCCATCCGTCACCGTGAGACTTTTCGACTCGCGCCAAATCGCGTCATTGTCAGCAACCGCCGTACAGGCACTCGACGGATTCGAAACCGTATAGAGACAAAAGAGAAACGTATAACTCGCGTTCGACACGTTCGTCCCATCAGTATTCACGACCTTGCCCTGAAAACTGATCATTTTGTTGATCCCGACCGCAGCACTCGATGTATTCGGAGAAACAAAAAATCCCCCCGAAATTGCCAAGAGCAATAATCCAAGAAGGACAAACTGGTGTCGAATTGAGTTTTTCCGGGGTTTCATAGCAAAAAAGCGGGCGTTCGAACCCGCTTCCGGAGTCGAACCACCCGCTTTCTTTATTTCTAGATAGAGTATACACCAAAAACACCCTTGCGTCAAATTTCATCCTTGACACTACTCGCTTGACGTGGACTTCTTCGAAAATTCAAACTCTTTTACTTCTTCAAAAAAGAATTCTTTTATTTTTTCCGGCAACAATACGGCGGAAGTGATACTCACAGACGCGATGTGATCACCTTCCTCAAAAAATCCCGTCACTTCGTACACGGCTTCATCCTTAACAAAGAGAGAAACGCGCCGATCCCCAAACGACATCGATTCATACGCATACGTTTCAGGATGAAGCATCCGAAAGGCGACCGCAGAAAGTTCGCGAATTCCCCCAGCCGGTCGCCGCTCGATGACGACCGCAATCTTTCTTCCGTCCACATTCCCCTCCGAAAAAAACACTTGCTCGAGAATGTTCCCGGAATTCCCATCAAACGTTTCATGCCGCTTCTCCTCAAACGACTCCGGAAGCAAAAACAAAAAACTCGTCCCGCGAAACTCCTTGATTTTTTTTTCGATCGGAATTTCCTCTCGAAAAACATCCGGTTCTTTTTTTGACACCGTCCCAATCGCCGGTCCTCGAAAAAATAAAATGAGAACAATACTTCCGCACAAAAAAATCACAACCAAAAAAATAAACAAAAAAGTTTTTCCATTTTTCTCTCGAAGACTCGCCATATCAAAAACAAAAAATAATCCACAAAAAATCTCTCATCTTTTAACGATCGTGAAAAGATGAGAGATTCATGAAATCGGACACTTTGAACATTTCCCCTTGCGAAACAATGTGAAAAGCCAAAAAACGCACATGATGATTCCACCTCCCCCCAATCCCCAGAGAAACAGAAGCAAAACCGGAAACACTGTTTTCTCCGGCGCGGCGACAACATCGTCGGACCCGTCATATCGGTACTCCACCGAAATCGTATATGTCCCCGGAAGAAACGTGGGTGCCATGTTCTTGAGCGGCACGGTATAGGTTCGAAAACTTTCAGGAAGAATCCGCCCGGACTCTTCATTCAAGACACTCCGCCGCACAACACGATCCCATATATCACGAACCGTAACAATGCCGCGCGGGACGAGATGCGTATTACCGGCGTTTTGAAAACGGAGAAAAATCTTTTCCGGAACGCCGAGTGCGTCCCGATCCATACGTAAAACACCGCGATATTCAAGATTCATCACCTCTCCACCGGACTTCTTCACAAAAAAAAGCGATGCGAACGAGGAACGAACAGAAACAAGAGACGATTCCGATGTATCACCCGAAGAATTCTCCATTTGGAACGCCACCGCACCATAATGTCCACCCGGAGAGAGCGATTCCTTATTCTCAATCACAACGGGAATAACCTCTGTCGCTCCGGCGGGAAGTGTCATTCGATCCGTCGGAAGTCGCATCCATGAGGCGAGCCCATAGCGACGCTCAAAATCCCCGCCGCCGCCCAGAAATGCCACTCCGCCCGATTCATCAAGTGTCCCGAAATCTACCGCCGAGAGAACAAATTCCGCATCCCGATCCGTTCGATTGGAAACCTCTACTTCAACTCGCTTCTCGGTCTCACTCAACCCGAGAGTCACTTCATGAAAAAGCGGTGAAAGCGAAAAATCTTTCGCTTCCGCCAAAACAAAAAGCGGCGAAAAAACGCCGGAAACAAGAAAAAAAGGGAGAAATAATCTAAAAGGACTGCTCATAGTAAAACTTTCGTATTCGGATAAGAGAAAGAAATAAACGGAGGGGCGAGCACGCTTACAAAAACCACAAACGAAAACTTCTTTGGGAGGTTATTTCTCTCCACAACACAAAAACTCTCCTACCAAGCCCCGGAGCATTTCTTGAACGTTCCGAATACGAAAGTTTTACGGACTTCAAGAAAGTATTTCTTCTTTACTTTTCGGAAGATTTTTTTCGGCGGAATATCCCCTTCCATATCTTTGAAAACATAGACCAGAGACCGGCGGACACAAGAAGGACAAGTGCCAAAGTAATCAAGAGGAATTTCCACGGCACCACCCAAAAATCCACTACGCCTTCGATCGGCACATCACGCTTGCCATCATCGTAGACAAGGAGGAGTTTTGCCTGATATTTCCCCCATCGAAATTTCGACGCGTCTTTCCAATCCCACATCAATTCTTCCACTACGTTCCCCTGTTCGTCGCGTATTCCCTTTTCATTCTCCATCTTCTCCCGATACCGCGGAAAGCCATCGGTCCAGTCCGCCGCAAATTCTCGAAACGTTTGAGGAAGAATATTTCCCCTTTCAGAATTCACCGGAAGAATTGAGATCTGCTCCTCCCCTTCACGTCCGACAAAAATATTGCCGCGCGGCGCAAGATGAACCGTTCCGGAATTTTTCACGCGCACCGTAAATGTCGCCGGAAGAAATTCGTACCACTTTTTGTCGGCATGAAACTCAACCACTTCCGCGTCACGCGTGGCATTGGGGACTTTCGCTTCAAGAAGAACCAGAACTGCCGTTCCGCCCGCAAGTCCCGTCTGTCCATCTTTGGGACGAAGAGGATCGCCCGCGCGCGAAAAAACGACTGCATAGTAGTATCCAAACGACGCGAAGCTTGGCACCGTAAATGTCGCGGTTACCGTTTTCCATTCACCGGGTGCGATGGAAAATTCTTTCTCGGAAAAACTCGCCCACGAAATAAAATCGTCATTTGGTTCCGGATCGAGAAGTTGCGGCGCACCGGTTTCACCATACGCCGCGAACTTCATAAGATCAATCTTGATATGTTCTTCCACACTCCCATCGTTTTTCACTTTGATCGGCGCGGAAACACTCGTCCCCGGTTCGGTGACGAGATTGATTGGAAGAGGCGATGTGATCATGCGAAATTCCCCCACCTGCGCGGACACTTCGCAAACACCCGTAAAAATCGCCGCAAAAAATAGAAACGAAAGAAAGAGAAATCGCTTCATAGATGGCTCGAGTATACACCTTTTTTCGAACTTGCGAAACAATATAGTTACAAACATTTGATTACTACGCAAGAGCATATTTACCTGCCAGTAAACTTTTGCAAGAGCGGGTTTGTAACCCACTCCTCATATTTCCGCAAACGATATCCATTCATAGGCACCGCAAAACAACCAGGAAAAAAGGACGGGTTACAAACCCCGTCCTGCACAAAAAATCGAAATCGAAAACAAATCTAGAATCGTCCTGCCGCAACAACCGTGAGCGTATCGGTATAGTCGGACGCCGCCGCCTGCGTTGCCACAATCTTCGCACGTTCGATGAGTGTAAGAACGTCACCGTCAGTTGTCCCGCTTGAAGCGGCTATAGGTTCAAAAGAAGTTGAGAGCGCTCCTCCCGACGTTGTATTCGTGCCGGCGTATTCCGCCCCCCAGTTCGACGCCTGCGTAATTGTCCCTGTCCCGCCGCCATCGGTTGTGATATCTACATCAAGCACATACCCTGTCGTTGATGCGAGATCACTCGGAGTATTATCTACCGTTCCCGCCGTCGCAATCGAAACCCCGGCGGAAGCAGATGCGAGTGCGGCATTCGCACTCTTCACCCATGCGACCCACCCTCCGGAAGCATTCGTCGTCATCGTCGCCGTCACACCGGAAGAAGACGCCGTCGTCGTTGAAAGCGTTCCAATCGAATCGGCATTGGCGGAAAGCGCAAACGAAAACGTCGCCGGCACCGTCGCCGTAACAACAATCTGATCATCCCCGATCACGGAGAGCGCATATCCCGACGAATCAATCGTCGCCGCGGCGCCCGTCCGCGCTGTCACCGTTCCCGTCTGGTTATTGCCCGCGGCACCGGTTGTAAGCGTATTCGTCCCTGAAAAATTGAAGCAATACGTCGTCCCAACAACCAAGTCCCCCGATGGGAATGTCACCGTCTTCCCTGACACCCCTGTTGCCGTATTGATACCCACCCACGCAGTCGTCCCGTTTGGAAGATTGGTTGTCGTTACCGTCCAGTTCCCGGGTGTGGAATTCACCGTGAAATCCGTCCCGGCAACCGTCGGAAAGACGACTTGCACATCCGCCTCCGTCCCCGCTGTCGCCGGTCGAGCACACACTGTGCCGCCCGTTGTCGTAGAATCAG
Source organism: uncultured Bdellovibrionales bacterium (assembly GCA_964550545.1). Classification (GTDB taxonomy): domain Bacteria; phylum Patescibacteriota; class Minisyncoccia; order Moranbacterales; family UBA1568. Next base: position 9,426 of record CAZJZN010000021.1, on the reverse strand, counting down.
ACAAGCGATCAAGACGAATATAGACTTCGGTAAAGTTTGCCGCTTCGGCACGCAAACCAAAAAGAAGAATCGGAACAACAAAAACACCTACCAGAGAAACAATATTTGCAAGAGAAAGAATACGGGAAAAACCTCGCATAAAAATTTTATTTTTCAATTACACTGAAAAGTATATCACAAAACAAGAACCTCGTCTAAAAACTCGCCGAAACAACGACTGTCAAGAGGTCGGTATAGTCGCTTGCCGCGGGCGTGATGGGTGACGACTTCGCTTTGAGAAGAAATGAGCCGCGTCCACCGACAAGAGGCAGACTGGAGGCGAATATTTCCCGAAGCGACGTATCGACAATACCGACACTTCCCGCCGCGCCATTATAAGGAGAAACAAAAGCAAGCGGCCCGCCGGACGTTTGCGTAACGGACGACCCTTGAGCGCCATAGCCGCTTGTCGCGACCGCGAGATCCGCCGTTGCCGAAGAAATCGTTGCGCCCGCCGATACGCTTGAGAGTCCGCCGTTGCCACTCGAAACATAGACCTTTCCGCCGGAGGCGCCATTCGTCGCAAAGTCTACCCATATTTTCTCGGGTCCATCCGTCACGGCGTTGGCAATGAGACTGCCGAAGGCCACAGCAAAGGGCGGATTTGTTTCCGTATCCGTCCCGGCAACGTCGATATCAAAGGAGAGCGTGGGAGCGACCGTTGCGACGGATGCTTCCGGTCCATAGCCCGTCTCGGTAAATTTCCCCTGTGTCGCCTTCACCTTTACCGCATACGTCGTATCCGCAAGAAGTCCGATCACGAACTCGCCCGACACCCCGCCCCAGTTCGCGTACGTCTGATAATCCTCGCTTCCTAGCGCCACTCCTGCCGTACTATCACTCTGCACATAGAGCGTCGTCGTCCAATTGTCCGGTGTAATCGCGATTGCAAACTTCGCGTCCGTCGGATTATTCCCGGCATCAAGAACAAGGAGAAGTTTGTTGTAGTAGCTTGAAGGATTGGTAAAAGTCGGCGCCGGAGGAACATTCGCTTGTTGAGTAAAGATGAGTCCCGATCCCATATCGTAATTGGTTCCCGAAAGTTGTTCGTCATTCGTTTCCCCGGTAATGGCATCCATCGAATAATTGGTCGACGACATATTCTCCTCTCCTCCCGAACCAAATCCGTAGCTCTTCAATTGATAATTGGTACTCGCCGGAAACGCAAAGAGAAACACGAAACTTGTCACCGCGAATTTCTTCCGCATACTCGTGAAAAAATTTCCACGCATCATATATCAAAAAATCAAAAATCTTCTCAAAAAAGATTTCTGTATTTGGCTAAGAGAAAGAAATCAACGGAGGGGCGAGCATTCTCACAAAAACCACAAAAGAAAGCTTCTTTGGGTGGTTATTTCTCTCCATTACACAAAAACTCTCCTACCAAGCCCCGGAGCATTTCTTGAACGTGCCAAATGCAGAAATCTTTTGATACATACAACGCATAAAACAGTATACACCAAAAAAACGACCCCGCCGAAACGGGATCGTCATTCTCGATCATGCGTAAGAAACGCTATTCAACAATCAGCTTCCCCCACTGACCTTTCGCGCGATGTCCGGGCATCGAACAGTAGTACTCGAATGTTCCCGCCTTGTCGGCAACAAAATCGATCACGGTTTTTTCATTAAGCGGCGTTTCTTGTTTCACGCCGAATTCATCAATCACGAAGTCGTGCATACCCTTCGTATTGGTCACCACGATACGGACACTATCCCCTTTCTTCACGCGAATCTCCTTCACCGAAAACCATACACCTTTCTCATCATAGTACGAATCCATCGCAAATTCTTTCGCTGTCGCCTTCATATCTTCTTTCGATGTCACCTCTTGCGATACTTTCTTCATATCCCGCTTTGCCCCTTCCGCCATCTCAGATGGCGTCTCCCCCTTCATAAACCGCACGCCAAAATACACCACCGCCACAACCACGAGCACACTCACAATAAGCTTTCCCATACGCGTATCACAAAATGTTACAAAATAAGCGTTGGATCAGTATACACAAAATTTCCCCGGGAAGCAAAAACTAAATCGTCTCCAAATCGATCACCTCGTCGATCCTGATTTGCGAAACGAAATTGTAGTCGTGAGAGACGAGAATGAGCGCACCCTTGTAACGATCGAGTGCCTCGGCAATAACGGGAAGGTGGCGGAAGTTGATATGATTGGTCGGCTCATCGAGAATGAGAAGATCCGGTTCTTCGAGGAAAAGTTTGGCAAACATCAGAAGTCCTTTTTGTCCTTCGGAAAGACTCTCAATCTTGTTCTGAATGAGGGAGGCGGGAATAAGAAAACGCGCGGCGGCTTTGAAGACGAGTTCTTTGTTCTTCTCTTTGAGCGATGAAAAAATCGTATCGAAAACCGTTTGTTCAAAGTCGAGCGTTGAGAAATCTTGTCGGTAGTATCCCACCTGCCTTTCCGGCGCAATCGTCGCAACGCACTCGTCTCCTCGCGCGAGCGCTTCGAGAAAGGTGCTCTTCCCCACGCCATTCGGTCCCGAGATGAGGCAGTGCGTGTCGCGCTTCAGAATGAGATTGACCGGACGAAGCATCGCCTCGCCATCACGAATCACTCGAACCGAATTGATCTCAACAATCGGTCCCGGCTTCCCCGACGAGGCGATATCAAAGTTTGGGAGCGTCTTGTCTTCGCGGCGAACATCCGCCTTATTCTCCTCGAGTTCGTCCGCGAGGGTCCGCATACGCTTCGCAACCGCGCGAAGCTTCCCACCTTTGTGCGCGAAGACATTCGCCTGCGCGCGCTTCTCTTCAATCGTCCGCTCGCGCCGCACATTCTCACTCTCCGCCTTCTCAATCCGTCGCGCGATCTCTTCGACCACATCAAAGTAGTCGCCCGCATACTGCTCCACGGTGTGTGTAAAAATATCGAGGTAAAGGACGCCATTGGTAAATGCGTTCAAAAAATCCGCGTCGTGCGAAATGACGAGACACGTTTTCCGATAGTGAATAAGGAATTGCGTGAGGTGCGCGATTCCCGCGGGATCGAGATTGTTGGTCGGCTCATCAAGAAGAAGGATGTCGGGATTTTGAATGAGCGCCGACGCAAGAAGGAGCCGCGCCTGTTGCCCGCCGGAAAACTCTCGAATCTTTTTTTCAAAGGGTGGCACCGCGAGGTGAACGATGTCGAGTGCGTCTTGAACGAGCGCTTTCAGATTCCATTTCTTTTCAATGAAACATCGCGCGAAAAATTCCTCGACCGTGAGATCGAGTTCGTCGCGCGCAAAGACCTGCCGCGCGATCGCGACGCTCGTCCCCGGCGCGATCGATATCCGCCCCTCGGTCGGCACAAACTCCCCCGTAATAAGGCGGAACAGTGTCGACTTCCCCGCCCCGTTTTGCCCCATAAGCGCCGCTTTGAATCCCTCTCGCACCGAAAAACTCACCTCGTCGAGAACGGGCTTCTTATGGCTATACTCAAACGACACCCCATCAAATCGAAGAACGATACCCTCTGCCATATCAAAAAAACAAAAGAAAAAAAGACGCCCGAAAGCGTCTTCCACAATGACAGAAAAAAAGAAAAAAGGCAA
>CAZJZN010000021.1:0-5733 GCA_964550545.1 uncultured Bdellovibrionales bacterium | reverse complement strand
AAGGCAATCACTCCATTTGGACGAGGCGGTCGAAGGCGCGTTTGGCAACTTCGACGGTTCCGAGATAGAAGAGCGTGATGCCGACAACGAGGAAGAATATCGGAAGAGGAAGCGGCTCGAATCCGAAAATGCTCCCGAGAGACGAGAGCGCGATCACCCAACCGACAACAAGGACGAGCGCGATATTCGCGAAGAGAAATATGCTCGGCGCGCTCTGAAAAAACGGGAGTCTTCTTGTGCGAATAATGAAGATAACAAGAACCTGTGTCGCGAGCGACTCCACAAACCATCCCGTTTGAAATGCGCGTTCTCCGAGATCGAAAACGAAAAACAAAAGCCCAAATGTGAGAAAATCAAAGACTGAACTGATCGTGCCGAAGACGAGCATATAGCGGCGAATGCCGCGAAGATTCCATCGCGAGGGACGTCGAACGGATTCGGAATCGACATGATCGGTAGGGAGTCCCACCTGCGCCGCGTCATAAAGAAAATTGTTGAGGAGAATTTGTTGGGGCGACATCGGGAGAAACGGGAGTGCGGCGGACGCGCCCATCATCGAAAACATATTGCCAAAATTTGACGAGAGCCACATACGAATATATTTGAGCGTATTCTGAAATGTCTTTCGTCCCTCCTCGATGCCGTCTTTCAGAACCGAAAAATTTTTCTCAAGAAGAATGATATTTGCCGCGTCTTTTGCGACCGGAACGGCATTCTCGACCGAGAGTCCCACATCCGCCGCCTTGAGCGCGGTCACGTCATTGATGCCGTCACCCATATACCCGACAACCGTTTCCGGCAATGTCCGAAGCGCCGTAATGATACGCTCCTTCTCGGCGGGTGAGACGCGAGCAAACACCGTCGTCCGCGCGGCGAGCGCGGCAACTTCCGACTCGGAGAGTCCATCGATATCTTTTCCGAGCGCGACGCCCTCGATGGGAATACCGATATCTTTGCAAATCTTCTGCGTAAGAACATCGCTGTCCCCCGTCAAAATCTTCACCGATACGCCAAGATCGGCAAGCTCGCGAATCGTCCGCACCGCGTCCTTTTTGGGCGGATCAAGAAACGCCGCGAATCCGATAAACGTCATTTCCGATTCATCGGCGACATCATAGGTATAATCATCCGCATCAAGCGTCTTCGTTGCGATCGCAAGAACACGAAACCCTTCCTCAAAAAACGAGTGTGCCTGCGCTTCAAGTGCGCGACGCTCCTCACTATCAAGCGAGCGATCCGCTCCGCCAATCCGAATCCGCGACACGATCGGAAGCACGCATTCCGGAGCGCCCTTGGTCGTCAAAATTTTTACACCCGCCTCCGAAACGACGAGCGACTCGCGCCGTCGGACGAAATCAAACGGCACTTCATCAACTTTTTCATACGCTGAAATATCCGGCGTACCATGCTCGACAATCGCTCGATCGAGCGGGTTCTTGACGCCGGTTTGATAGATACTGTTGAGATACGAAAAAAGAAACACCGTTTCCGAATCGTTTCCTTTGCCGTCCACGTGCTTCACGAGCGTGATCTTGTCCTCCGTAAGCGTCCCCGTTTTGTCGGTACAGAGAATCGTCATACTTCCGAAGTTTTGTATGGACGAAAGATTCTTTACGACCGCGTGCTTCTTCGCCATACGAACCGATCCTCTCGCCAAAGACACCGAAAGCATTACCGGCAGAAGCTCGGGGGTAAGTCCAATCGCGATCGCGATAGAGAATGTAAGCGAATCAATGAAGTCCCGACCGAGAAGCGTGTTCACGATAAGCACCAATCCCACCAAGACAAAATTGAGCCGCATGATAAAAAGACTGAATCGACGAATATTTTTTTCGAAATCCGTTTCGCCGTTCTCGGAAGATAATCTGTCCGCAAGCTTTCCGTATTCGGTCGACTTCCCCGTCGCGAGGACGCGTACCGTCGCGAATCCCGAAACAACACTCGTCCCCAAAAAGACTTGGTCGTCGCGCTCCAAGAGTCGTTCCGCCGGAGTGCGTCCGGCAAGCGGACGTCGTTCAACCGGAAACGCTTCTCCTGTCATCGCCGATTGATTGACGAAGAAGTCCCGCGCTTCAAGCACTTCGGCATCCGCCGGTATGAGACTCCCCGCCGAAAGAAGCACGATATCACCCGGCACCACGCGCCGCGCGTCAATATCGCGCGCCACTCCATCACGCACAACGGAAGAGAGTGTCTTCACTCGCTCCGCAAGTCGAAGCGTCGCCTGTTCCGATCGAAAGGTATTCACAAAGTCCACAACCGCCGAAATACACACCATCGCGACAATAATGATCGCGTTTGTTTTTTCACCCAAGACAAAAAATGAAATACCGGCGATCGCGAGAAGAATAATGAGGAGCGGGCTGTTAAATTCTTTGAGAAACGCGATAACGGGCCGAAGTCGATGCGTATGATTGACGGAGTTTTCGCCATACTGAACCAAAAGCGCTTCCGCCTCCCGCGACGAGAGTCCGGGGAAAAGCGATTCACCCGAAGGATGTTCTCCTACGTGCTTCATATGTTTCATACCGCATCAAAAACAAAAAAAGACGCCTTCAGTATAGCATCTTTATCGCCAAAGCTTCTCAAAAAAATTCCAAAAGTCCCCGCGAGAATACAGCTCTTCCATCACGCGTAACAAAGACACGGAAGGAATATCATTTTCCGCACGCGCCATCCGCCCACAAGCCGCGTTTCATTTCGCGTGCTTCTCGTTCTGCTTCGAGAAAAAGTGTTTGGTGCTTCACGTCCGGCGGATAGCTCGACGCGCGCGCATAGCCCTCGCGCACCAAGTATTCATTCACAAAAAGATCGCCGACAAACACGTATCGCAAGAGTCGATCGTACTTGTCCGTATCGGAAACGTCGCTTTCGAGTCGAACCGCCTTTCCCTCAACCAACGCTCGATTTTTCTCGCTCGCCTCTTTACCAAAGCACTCGACTCCCCGACGCGGATCAACCGACTCCGGCGTATCAACTCCGATATACCGAATCTTGGAACCGTTTTCCAACTCTATCGTGTCTCCGTCAACGACACGCGAGACGCGCGTCTCACCCGAAGTACTCGATGATTTTTCTTCCGGCACAACCAAGAACGCCGCGACAATCATCAGGGCGATACTCAAAATCGCCGACAAGAGTTTTCGATTCGCACGAAGAGAATGCATATCTAACATCTAAGAGCGTGTTAAAAAAGCTTCAAGTTCAAAAGAGTCGGTAGAGCTTTTTCGGAAAAAATTGTTTTTTTGCGGCTTTCGAACGAAGTGGAAGACAAGCAAAAAATAATTTTTTCCGAAAAAGCGGACTTCCTTGGCACACTCTAAAAAGAGGGTCTTGTTGGAAACGATCGCGGAGCGGGCTTCGGAGGAGCGGATGAAGACGGCGCCGCCGGACGAAACACACTCGACGGTCCCGCCACTTTTCTTTGCAAGTCAACGGACGACATCCCCTGCTGTCTTGCCTGAAAATAACTCGCCGTGTCCGTCGTCGACGTTCTCTCGGGAGAAAAATCATACCGCTCCGTAAATCGCCCCGGAAAAAGTTCGTGCGCGATTTTCATCGCTTCCATTCGATCGATCGTTTTCCCGCCTCCCTGCCGCAATTTTCCCAGGACCTGCCGCATTTCCGCGCGAGTAATGCCCCCTTCCGCTTTGCTTCGAAGTAAAGCGTACAGTTCCCTCTGCTCGCTCCATTGGTCGAGCGCGCCCGCAATAGTCTTGTTCGACAAGAGCTTTTTCATGACGCCGCTATGCTTCATGTTTTCCCACCGCATTTCTTTTTCGGTGAACAGCTTGTCGGTTCCGAATATACCCATACAAAAATAAAAAAGATTTATCGCAATCCGTGCGCGCGGAAGCACTCGATGTACTTTCGATCGGTATTCAAAATATGATCAATGAGCCAGTCTTCAAGAAAATCCACAAGCTCAAACGCAAGTCCGATCGGATCATCCGCATATCCGCTTCTCAATGCCTCGAGTCGATCGTTAAACTTCGTATGCTCTTCGATATGTTCCGCCGCTCCCTCAAAATCAAATTGCTTGAAGTACCCCTCTTCCGTCGCGAAGTGCTTCTGTCGATAAGCAATCAAACCGTCAAGAAGCGGCTCGATACGATCCCTATCGGGAACAACATTGATAAGTCCGACCAACTCATTAATCATTCGAAACATTTCTTTGTGCTGATCGTCAATAGCCTTCACTTCGACACTGTATTCTTCCTTCCACTCAAGAAGCGGTCGCGCGGATGCCATAGGCGTACGTCAAAAGAGTTATCGACTTCATTGTAGCACGAAGCGCGATAAACAAGACTGTTGGATCGTACAGATACCGCTCGAATCTATGTAAAGAAAAACCGCCCTCATTCCTGAGAGCGGCTTTGTGATTCCAAATCCATTCCCTATCCTTCCACTTCAACCTTGAACCCGCCATAAGCCATTCGCTTCATATCAAAAGGCATGATCATATCTTTGTATTGTTCCGCCTTCTTACCCATCTCTTCCATCACTTTGGCATTAACCTCATTTCGATGTTCTTTGGAGTGAAAGACTATGAAGGAAAACCAAACGGTATCCTCACGAGTTGCGCCCGTCATCTCAGGAAAGGCACGCGCTTTTTCACCGCCCATTTCCTGAGGGACAAGGTCATCACCACGACACTCATAATATTCAAGCGCGCCACATTTCATCCAGGTATCGCGACCTTCTTCAGCCATTTTCTTGTATTCTTCGGCTTTGTCTTTTGGAACTACCAACACAAATCCATCTACATATTTTCCTCCGTTCATACGCGTAACGCTAAAAATTACCTTTCCATCATATCACACCTCCTCTATCGGGTACAAAAAAAGAGACTCGAGTAAGCCTCAGTTTCAGAAAATCTGGTGGCAGGATTCGAGCGTTTGAATGAAGGCAAGCGTTTCTTTTGACTCGGAGATTTCACTGAAAAATATTCGGGTTTCTTACACTTGTTTGAAAAAGAAAAAAGCCGCCGGGTGATACCATGCGGCTTCGAGTAATCTCCATAAAACAAACATTGACCAAAGTAAACCAATCACATACTCCTTAAGGCTAACTTGTAGCGCCCATAACCATCGCTACCGACACTTCCACTGAGGCAATCCCGATTCAGACGCTCCCGCTCATGAAACTCCGATTCTAAGAGATGAGTTCTACCACCTATCTCGAGATTAGTGGTTGGCAAGTTGAACTTCTTGACGATTCGCGCGAGGAGTTTGGGCCGCACCACCATGTAGTGACAACCCGAGTGAGTCTCACAAACATCAAACTGACTCGTGTTGCGACACTCATCAGCCGACAAGATATCGAGATGCTGCAATGCAAGAGCTACACTGAACTCGCCTCCGTTGTGCGACTGCCACTGCCAATAACCACCGAGACCGTTCACTACCATACGCCATGCGTACACACGAAGGAAGTGAGAGGTTTCTGGCAGCAGAAGCGCTCCGACTGCAAACTGCGTATTGTAATAGGACGGATGCCTATCCTCCCACTCCACATTGATGAGCGCAAGAGCGGCAGTAAGCGCCGAATAGTTCCCTTCGATATTCCCCGTTTTCAGAGCTTTGGTAACGGTGTCCAATGCGTACTCTTTCCAGTCTTTATAACTCTCCATGATCTTCTCCTCCGAGAGGTCACCACAGAATGCCGTGGTCGCAATGCTACAAAAGAACTGTGGAAAATCAGTTTCTCACAAGAATAATCAATAGTCAACCC
>CAZJZN010000020.1:0-15069 GCA_964550545.1 uncultured Bdellovibrionales bacterium | reverse complement strand
CATCGCGTGTTTTTCGCGTGATGCCATTTTTATTTTCGTCATCAAAAATTTGATTTTTGTCTAAATGTGGTTCAAGATAGAAATAGGCTTTTTCTTTGAACTCTTGTTGGGACTAAGATACAGATACATTCCATATCTCAACCTACCAACATAGAAATCTAGCTTTTTTATGACCACTACACACATCATGGATCTCCAGCCGGAACCCTTTGAAAAAATACGAAGCGGAAAAAAGACTATCGAGCTTCGATTGTTTGATGAAAAGAGAAGAGCCATTCAACTTGGCGATATTATCGAATTTCAGAGGCAACCAGAAGAACATGAAACAGTACGGACGGAAGTTGTTGCATTGCTTCGATACAAAACTTTTTCCGAACTTTTTGATGATTTTCCTATTGAGGATTTTGGCGGTACCGATAAAGCCTCTCTTCTTGAGGGTGTTCATAGATTCTATACGCCCGAACGAGAACAAAAAGAAACCATTCTCGGAATAAAAATAAAACTGCTTGTGTAGCATTTGCCAGCAAGCAGTCTTTTAGTTTCGATGGTCCGCGTTTTTATGCGGGGACAAATTCGAAGATGATTACGCCAATTTTTTCCTTTGACGGCGGGAAAATTTTTCTTATCTCCCGAAGTTGTTCATCGGCGGATTTGGTCGGGTTAATTTTGGCAGAATTTTCTTGTGCCATCATTCCCGAGAATGAACTGTACGAAGCAACACGGATGACTCTTCGATCGCAAAAATCCGAATCGGTACAGAAACGAATTACTGTCCCGACGGCTATTTTCCGCATACCGGGATATGCCACACGCACTTCGATCGTTTTCGTTCCGGCTTTGATGAACTGGAAGTACTGATCGTAAATGCGTATATTTCGAATACCTTTCGGATGTTCACTCTTTGACATTTTCTTGGTCCCCCTGTCGGGATTTTAGAATGCGGATAATTTCCTGATAGGTATACGAGCGGTACATATGGCGAGGATGGCTCAAAAATTGCTCAACTAACCAAATGACATACTCGATATAATTAGGATTGTTCTCGGCGAACTTTCCCATATCCAGAATCCATTCCGGTACTTCTCCAAGGGTAACGTCGCCTTCGCGAATCAGTGACTTGGAAAGTTTCGCACCCGTTTCCGTTACTACTTGCGGAGTGAAAATTCTCATCGGCGTTTGAATCGCCGAATATCCGAGTACTCCCAATGCCCAATCCACCATTTGCGTGCTGAATACCCAATCACCTCCTTTCACCATCACATACAGCTTACCCGTTCGCTCTGAACAAACGGCTTCTTTCACGACATTGCGGTAAACGGTATTGAGATCGAGATAGACATCATCGTCTCCATCCGCTGTAATAACCGCGTCATATACTCCATGCTTGAGGCACATGCACCGAAAACGTGCGGAATGCTCGTCGCGATGAAGCAGTTTCGTGCGCTCCGAATATTTCTCGGCATAATGGCACTTCGGACACGGAATCCGAATACGCAGATTTCCCTGTGATGGACTCACGCACCAACGTAACATCTCCGCCGATTCGAGAGTCTTCAAGAAAACCCGTCGAAAATCCGGCGAGCGCTGAATTTCACTATAACGCGATGGACGTGTACGGCACCTCTGTCAATTCCTGCAACCCTCCAAAAAATGAGGTGTAGTAAGTTTCAATGAGTCGACGCAACGCTTCTTGAGAAAGCACATGGTAATAGTTTCTCTGATAGGCATACCCGCTAGTGCTTTTTACGATGTCGTGAGGTGCATTATCTAGTGCGCCAAACTCGACGCTCGTATCAATTCCATACATTTTTCGCGTCTCGCGAGCGAGAATGAAGCTCGCGCACTGAACAATGTAGGTACCGATATGCGGAATACCGTTTATCTGCGTTCCGACGGAAAATATGATTTCCTCGGGTTTGTTAATCTCGATACGCGGTCGCAGTATATGGAGCGCATGATCAAGACTGTTTGCCAAAACCGTATTCGGGGAACGGATCGTTGTCACTGGAAATACCTCGTCGCTGTCGTGTAAAAGGACTTATTCTTGGCTTAAAAGCCAAGACATTACAGAGTAGGTGAAAATATGTAATTTGTCAAGATCAATTTTATCAAAACTGGTACAATACTTTTATCTGAAAAATGTATGAGAGAATATAAACAACGCTGGGGTTTCTAACAAGTCAATCGAATGTCGGTAATCCTTTTCTGGACGGGGAGTGCAAAGATGGGTGGACGCATACATCATCTTGACCGAAAGTCTCTTTGTATGCTAGGCTTTTTCGGCGGAGGAGATTGCTCTCCGCGGGCTTTTCTTCTATACTCTTTACCATGAATCTGCCGATCGGCAATCTCAAGTCTCTTGCGAAGTGTCCGGTATGCCACAAGAAATACGCTCCGGCGGTGGCAGTGCCTCTTTTTGAGGATGAGACGCATTCGACCGTACACCTCTCTTGTCCGTCGTGCGGTGTTTCGAGTATTCTCTTTGTTTCTGCGAATCAGTGGGGCGTTGCGAGCGTTGGTGTTCTCACGGATCTTGAGAGCGAAGAAGCGGAGCGCCTTCTTGGGAGGGAGCCTGTTTCTTCCGAACATGCGCTCGATGCCTATGTTTCTTTTGGAGAATCGCCGCGCCGTCTCCGGGAGTTTTTGTAGAGGCCTCTTGAAAAAATATGTCAGCTTGGTCTTTTTTTGTTTTTCTCTCTTTTTCTACTTATGAACATCACTTCACTTCAGCTGTTTGCCGAGGAACGTGCCAAAGAAGGAATGAGTCTTTTCTCGCTCAGGAAGAGTGGGCGTATTCCCGCTGTTATTTATGGGCGAGGTTTCGAATCTCGATCGGTGAGCGTTTCATCCTTGGAATTCTCTCGAGTGTATCGGTCTGCCGGAGAGAACACGCTCGTTGAACTGACTCTTTCTTCCGGAAAGCCGTTCAATGTGCTTATTTCCGCTATTGAACTCGATCCGATGTCGGGATCGTTTCTGCATATCGACTTCCATCAGGTGCGAATGGATGAAGAGATTGAAGCGAATATTCCTCTGGTTTTTGTCGGGGAGTCTCCGGCGGTAAAGTCTGAAGGCGGTATTTTGGTGAAGGCGCTTGATGAATTGGGAGTCTCTTGTCTTCCTGCGCATCTTCCTCACGAGCTTTCGGTCGATATCTCAGTACTCGCGACATTTGATGATCAAATTCGAGTCTCCGATATTGCCGTGCCTGCCGGAGTAAAGGTATCGGATGATCCCGAGACCGTAGTAGCGCTCGTCGAGCGACCGAGAAGTGATGAGGAAATGGCGGCACTTGATTCGAAAGTGGAGTCTGACGTTTCAAAGGTGGAGGGGGTAGTGAAGGAGGCGCCCGTTTCTCAGGACAAATCGGAATAGTTTCCGAAGAGTCTCTCTCGTTTTTCCGTATTTTTGTCTGTATTTTTCGACGTTTTCGATGTTCTTAAGTTGACAAGAAATTTTTTTTCTGCTACATTCTTGTTTCGATTCCGGTGTGAATCTTTGAAAGGTTCTCGAGAATCGGTTGGCGCATACGGCTCCGTCCGCAGTACCATTCGAGGACTATCCCTCCTTAAGTCCCCGGAGGTTACGCCTATCGGTCGAAAGACGGGTATGCGGCTGCGGGCGGAACCCGATGCGCCAATAAAAAACTCCTTCCCGAGTTTCTCGGGAAGGAGTTTTGTTTTTTTTCGCGAGGTTATTTTCCGTGTGGAAGAATGTGCGAAGCGAGAGAAGTGATGATAGTGGGAAAGGTGTCGATGATGCGTTCGCGCTCTTCTGATGTGAAGCGATCGAGAACGAATGAAGCGGTATCCGGTCCGGAATCGCTCGCCGCTTGTTCCGGGCGTCCGATACCAATTCGAAACCGGAGGAACGCGGTTGTGCCGAGTTTCCGAATAATATCCTCGACGCCACGATGTCCCGCCGAGCGCGAATCGAAGGATGCGCGTATGTTTCCGAGTGGGATATCCAGGTCATCGTGAATGACTATGATATCGCCGGTGTCCACTTTGTAGAAATGCCGAATGCTCTCCAGGGCTTCTCCGGAGGCGTTCATAAACGTGTTTGGGCGCGCCAAAAGAATTTTTACGCCGTTACATATTCCTTCCGAGCACTCGGCGTGGAAAGATCTCTTTTCCTGAAAGATTGGAAAGTCCCACTGATTTCTCAGGTGTTCAAGGAAAAGAAACCCGACATTGTGTCGTGTCATTTCATACCGCTTTCCCGGGTTTCCGAGGCCGATGATGAGTTTCATAGCGAGTCTGTGAGAAACCGTCTTAATGACTGTTTTTCTGGAGAAAATTATTTTTTTGCTTGTCTTCCACTTCGTTCGCCTGCCTGCCGGCAAGGCAGGAAAGTCGCAAAAAACAATTTTCTCCAGAAAAACGTTCACATTTTCAGTCCTGTGAGGCTTTTAAAACGGGCTCTGTGAGATGATCGTCCGTGGTTATCAGGGTATCATTCATTTTCTTTTGGTATTCGAGATCGTTTTCGGTGGCGGTGAAGGTGTCGAGGGAGCCTTCCTCGAAGTCAAATCGCTGCGCCATATCTTTTCCGAGCGCGATGATAATATCATACGTTCCGGCGTCGTTGTTGTCGATGGGGTTGTTCTCTTTTTCGTATTGGAGAGAGAGTGTTTCAATGAGTTCATTTCGCGTGTGCGCCGCTCGGGAATCGCCGGTATCGAAAACTCGGCTTACCTCCCGAACGATTGTTTCTTTGGCGGGTGGAAGGAGGGTGATGTTTTTCATACCGAGATCGTCCGTGAGGAGTGTTCGAACTTTTGACTCGAGCGAGTCGATTCCGGATTCGTTTCGAATGGCGATGCGCGCGGCTTCGGTTTCGATAGCGGTCTTTTTTTCCTTCATCTTTTCGAGATCGAAGAGATTGCTCGCGAGCGCGCGTGTTTCGCTCCAGTTTCCGGTTCTCGGAACGAGTACAAACATAGCGACCGGTCCCACTTGGACATGAGAGACTCGCAAGAGACTCTCTTTTTTCCAGGCATCCACGACGCTGGTTGCGATGTTTTTGGTGTCGAATTCTCGGGCGACGCCGATGAAGCTCCGGATGTCTTCCGGAGTAATATCCGTGCGAACGTGTTCGCCGAGCGTGTCGATGAGTGTTCCGATCGCGAGCGGATTGAGGAGCACCTTGAGAGAGGAAGCCTTGTCTCGGATGGCGGCGAGGATATCCTGCTGACGTTTGGATCGTCCGAAATCTCCCTCCGGATCACTGTGTCGTTCGCGTGCATATTTGAGCGCGGTTTCTCCATCGAGATCACGCCACCCTTTTTTGATCTCAAAGGTTTCATAGCTGTAGTTTGGACCGGGAAATCGAGTGTCGAGAAGGTCTCGTTCAACATAGACGCTCACGCCCCCGAGCGCGTCAATGACGTTTATGAATCCGTCGTAATCAAGAGCGACGAAGTAGTGGAGAGGAAGTCCCGTGATATCGGAAACGGCGGTTCCGACGGTTTCCATGCCGGTTTTGTCTCGCAGATCGTATTGATAGAGCGCGTTCAATTTTGTGGAGAGTCCTTTTTCCGGAAGGGTGACGGAGAGATCTCGGGGAAGGGAAATGATGCCGATCTTTTTTCGCGCGAAGTCGAGGCTTGCCACCATAATGGTATCGGTGAGTTTTTGTCCGGGAGTGTGTTCGCTTGCTTTCCCCAGGATGAGGATATTGGTTCGTCCCTCGGACTCTCCTCGGAGGAGGTGCTGTTTCTGAGTTGTGACGGAGGAGAGAATCGACTGTGCGCCGGAAATCGTCGCGGAAAGGGATGACCCTCTTTCGGGGGTGATATTCATCGTCGTTGTCGCTCGCCCGACTTTCCAGGAAAAGTATCCAAAGAGTATCAGCGTTGCGCTTGCGAGAAGCAGAATGAATTGTCCGAGACGGCGAAATCGGGAGTGTCCCGAGGTTTTCCGAGGCGATTCCTGAGGAGGGAGCCGACGAATCGGTCCCCGGAAGGAGTCGGAATCATCCGGCAAGCGCCGAGAATGTTCCGATGACTCTCGGTCGGAGTCGTTTCGGTGCGTGGCGGATTTTTTTCGCAGGCTATCCATACGTGGGGGGAAATCTTGCCAATGGTGAGCGGAGCGTGATATTCTTCCAATATCGTGCGGATTTCAATTTTCTTCTTGTTTTTTCTTTCTATGTATACATCCGGATACCCCAACAATACCCCGAACAAATCTGGCGGACACGCCTCGGATGATGAAGAGGAGGTGTACGGTGTCGGGCGGTTTCTTTGGGAAATCGTCAAAATCGGTATTCTCGCGCTCGTCATCATTATACCTGTCCGAGTCTTCTTCTTCCAGCCGTTCTTTGTGCAAGGCGCCAGTATGGAGCCGAACTTTCATGATGGAGAGTATCTTATTGTCGGTGAATTTGGCTACAAAGAGACGGGCGTCGGTTTTGGCGGGACGGAGCTGTTTCGTGTGACGTCGTTTAAAGAATTGCATCGAGGGGATCCGGTAGTGTTTCGTCCGCCGGGAATTTCCGGTCAATACTTCATTAAACGGGTCATCGGACTTCCGGGAGAGACGATTGAGATTCGAAATTCGCGTATTATCGTGAAAAATGATCGAGCCCCTTCGGGATTCATTGTGGATGAGAGCGCCTATCTTTTGCCGACGGTGGAGACGACCGGGGATCGGGTACTCACACTGGGGAGTGACGAGTATTTTTTGCTCGGGGATAATCGTACGGCGAGTCGTGACTCCCGGGCATTTGGACCGGTTCCAAAGGATCGCATTACCGGGAAGGTGCTTCTTCGCGCTTGGCCGTTTGATCGTATGAATATTTTTTAATACGTTCTCGTCGTGCGAACATATTTTTGTGTTCGATTCTTTATTTCTTCCTATGAAAGACTCCGAAAAAAAGAAACCATCCTCCGGAAAATCTTCTTCCAAAGAGCCGCTCCTTTTGCAGACGCTTCGAGGAATGCGCGATATTCTTCCGGATGAACAGCCCTACTGGGAGCGGATTCGTCGATCGCTTTCGGGTGCGTGTCAAGAATTCGGCTTTCAACGAATCGATACGCCGGTTCTCGAATATGCCAATCTTTTTATTCGTTCTGTCGGAACGGGAACGGATATTGTTGACAAAGAGATATACCTTCTCGAAACTCGCGGCGGTGATCGTGCGGCGCTTCGTCCGGAATTTACCTCCAGTCTTGCCCGTGCCTATATTGAACACGGAATGCATATGCTTCCGAAACCGGTGAAGCTTTTTTCGACAGGACCCCTCTACCGGTATGACCGTCCTCAGGAGGGACGCTATCGCGAACACTGGCAAGCGAATTTCGATATCTTCGGCGAGGGGGATGCGATTCTCGACGCACAAATCTTTCAAATCGCTTCGCGCATTCTTTTGCAACTCGGCATCAAAAATATTGAATTTCAAGTCAACAGTATCGGTACACCCGAAGGGCGGAAGGAATATCGAAAAATTTTGGTTCGGTATCTCGAGTCTCAAAAACACAAATTGTGCCAGAACTGCAAAGAACGCCTCGAAAAAAATCCGCTTCGCGTTCTCGACTGCAAGGAAGACAAATGCGTTCAACTCACCGCCAATGCTCCGCAATCGGCGGATTATCTCGATCCCGAGTCAAAAGAGCACTTCAAGATGCTTCTCGAATATCTTGATGAGCTCGAGCTTCCGTACAGTGTGAATCCTCGTCTGGTGCGCGGTCTTGATTACTACACGAAAACCGTTTTTGAAATATATTCGCTCGGAAATGATCGAGATGGAAAGAAGGCGGCTTTGGGTGGCGGCGGTCGCTATGACGGGCTCATTCAGTCGCTTGGCGGCGAACAAACGCCTGCTATCGGATTTGCCTTCGGTATGGATCGTCTCGTTTTGGAAATGATTCGGCTTGGCGGGAAACCGTATCGGGAGTCTCGTCCGAAGGTGTTTCTTGCTCAGCTCGGAGATCTTGCTAAGAAAAAAAGTCTCCGCGTGTTCTCGGAACTGCAAAAGAACGATATCTTGGTGGCGGAGAGTTTTGGTCGGGGAAACCTGAAATCTCAATTGCGAAACGCCAATCGAGTCGGCGCGGAAGTGACGCTCATTATCGGTCAAAAGGAAGCGCTTGACGGAACAGTGATCATCAAAGATATGGTGAGTGGAACGCAAGAAATGGTACGGCAGGATAAATTGGTTCTCGCGGTGAAAAAAATCCTCAAAGGAAACGCCGCCGTGAATCATACTCATAAATAGAGAGTATGTCTACCGTATTTACCAAAATCATCCATAAGGAAATCCCGGCGGATATTCTCTATGAGGATGACGACGTGATGGCGTTTCGGGATATTCGACCGCTTGCGCCGGTGCATATCCTCGTTATTCCGAAGCGTGAAATCGCGTCAGTGAATGATCTGTTGCCCGAAGACGCGCTTCTTGCGGGGAAACTGATTCTGGTTGCTCGGGATGTGGCGACGCGCTTGAACATTTCCGAAAAAGGGTATAAACTGCTTCTTCGGGTGGGGAGGGACGGCGGACAAGAGATTCCGCATATTCATCTCCACTTGATTGGGGGAGCGAGGCTTCACGAGGACATTCGTCCCATATAAGTGGAGCTTTCGCGTGAAGAAAGGAGGTTTTTGATATGATACATATTCGAAAGAAAGAGCGTGAAACGCCGGAAAGTATGATCCGGAGGTTTTCTCGTCGCGTTCAGCAGAGCGGCGTCCTTCAGCGTGTCCGGAAGGGACGGTTTCGATTGGAAGAGAAAAGTCGCGTGAAGCGGCGCGAGGAAGCGCTTTACAAAGTGAAGATTCGCAAGGAAATCGATCGCCTGAAAAAGCTCGGAAAATTCGACGATGAATCGCTTCGAGAAGTTCGACGGCGCTTGAATCGGTAATTTTATAATTCCGGTCACGTTCTATGTCTCATCTTGCAGAGAGCATTCAGAATGATATGAAAGAGGCGATGCGATCCGGCGACGCGTTTCGTCGGGACACGCTGCGCTTTCTCGTGAGCGCGCTCAAGAACGCGGCGCTCGAAAAGCGTGTCGCGCTTTCCGAATTCTCGGATGAAGATGCGCACGCGGTGATTCGTCGAAGCGTGAAGCAGAGAGAAGACAGTGCGGCGCAGTATCTTTCCGGTGGGCGAACGGAACTCGCGGAAAAGGAAAATCGCGAACGGGAAATACTTGCCGGATATCTTCCTGCGGCACCCGATGAACAGGTGATGCGCGAAGCCGTGCAAAAGGCGATAGGGGATACCGGCGCGGCGTCGGTCAAGGATCTGGGGAAAGTTATCGGCTTTGTCCTGAAGTCGCTCCCGAACGCTTCCGGAAACGATGTGCGTCGCATCGCTACCGAGCTCCTCTCATAGAATGCCTCCGTCTCATATTGCAAAAAAATATTCCGCGCCGAAAAGATGCGGAATATTTTTTGTTCTCGGTTGTTCTTTTCTATTCTCCAATCAAGCGAATCAAGGTTCAGAGACCCGCTCCCGAATGCGGATTCGTTTCTGTTCCCGGATTCGCATTCGTTCTCGTTTGGTAGGGGCGATTCTGTGTAATCGCCCCGTACCCGTACCCGTATGCGGGAACGAAAAACGGGAATGGGCGCGGATACAAATGCGCAAATGGGAATACAATACGGGAACAGGGCGATTACACAGAATCGCCCCTACGGCAAGCCCGCTCCTTGAATTTGCCACGAGAAACTCGTACAACTCGTATCTCTACACCCGCACTTCCAACTCCCTCCCTGCACACTGCAGGTCATACCGACAAGGTAGGTGGGATTGGCAGATGAAGCGGTTGAGACATTCGGATCGGTGATTGTCGCAAGGAAGAGACCAGTGCGCTCACCCAACGAAATCGAGATAGTTTCTCCGATTGATAACATCAAACGATGCCTCCGGATAGGTTTCCGTCCAGAGACGAGGAGTCTTTACCGCTCGCGCTTCGCTCCACTTCATCTCATAGCCAAAGAGTTTCCCATCGCGCTCTTCCACGAGATCGATCTCCTTTTGTTCGTAGGTTCTCCAAAAGTAGGTGTTCGCAGAGATGTTCGAATAAGCGCGTTTTTTGAGGCGTTCCATAAAGATAAAATTCTCCCAGAGCGCACCGATGTCACTTCGTAGCGATAGGGGGTTGAAATTGTTGATGATCGCGTTTCGAACGCCGGTATCGTAGAAAAAATATTTGCTCTTTCGGGTGATTTCACTCCGAAGATTTCGGCTGAAGCCGCGAAGGTTGAACAAGATGAAGGATTTTTCAAACAGGTCGAGGTACCGGTCAAGGGTTTTCACATCAATATGGGCGCCGCTCGCCACTTCCGGAAGAGACACCTCGTCGCCCACCTGAAACGCGAGGAGACGCAACACATCAAGGAGTACTTTTGATCCCTTGACTCGCTCCAAATTAAGAATATCTTTCAAGAGGTACGATTGTGTTATTTCTTGAATCCTCGCTCTTTTTTCCGATTCTGTTTCCGCAACCACGACTTCGGGATAACTCCCAAAAATGAGCCGTTCTTCGAGGGTATTTTCCAAATCGAAATCATTTCCCATTGCGTTCCGGAGCTCCATTTGCGAAACGGGAAAGAGAAGCACCTCGTTTTTTCTGCCAGTGAGCGGTTCGCCGACTTGTCCGGAGAGCTCAAACGAAGAAGACCCGGTAGCGATCACGCGAATACCCGGGATATGATCCACGATAATCTTGAGCATCTCACCGATACCGGGAGCGCGCTGGGCTTCGTCAATGGCGATCACCTCGTACCCTTCACAAAATTTCCGAATACGGGAAAAGTCATGCGAGGCGGCAAGTTCCTGAAGGAGCGCGTCTTCTCCGTTTTCAAGGCGATATTTGAGTGGTGTTCCCGAGAGGAATTTCTCCAAGAGCGTCGTTTTCCCTACTTGTCGAGGCCCGAAGAGAATGAGTGCTTTGTTTGGTTGGAGAAGATTCTCCATGTGAGCATAAATGCGAGGGATATTCATAGAGGGAGAAATAAAGAGCATCATTTTCCAAAATTGTACAAAATTCCCTGAAATGTGTCAAATTCAGGGAGAGAACGTCTTTGAAATAGGTACAATCATGATTTTGTGAGGTGTCACCCGATGTCTTTGTAGACCCATTCCTACAGAGAGTCATATTCGCGCCAGAACCCGTATGCAGAAGGAAAACAGGAATCGGCGTAAATACAAATACGAATGCAATACAGGTTCGGCGCCCCGATTCATCGGCGCCCGTACACAATTCCCTCCATCCTTCAATCAAGAAAATCAAGGTTTAGAGACCCGCTCCCGAATGCGGATTCGTTTCTGTTCCCGGATTCGCATTCGTTTCCGTTTGGTAGGGGCGGCGGCTTGTCCCCGCCCGTTCCCGGATGCGAATGCGAGGGAGTCAAGGGGATCCACAAGGGGCGCCCCTACCGTTCCCACATTCAAATTTTGCATTTTGATCTGTAATTTTACATTTTTCATTTTGAATTTTGCATTTTCTACATCCCCGCTCCTTGAATTTGCCACGAGAAACTCGTACAACTCGTATCCCGGCAACCACACTTCCAACTCCCTCCCTGCACACTGCAGGTCATCCCGACAAGATAGGTGGGTGCGCCCGCGCTCGCTGTTGAAACATTCGGATCCGTGATCGTCGCCGAGACACTGCCTTGGCACCACTCGCCGTTCAGCGCTCCCGTACACGTTCCTGCGTATTGTCGCCAAGCGGTAGTGACCGCATCGTACCAGTAGCCTTTGGTGTAGACGATTCTCGTGGTGTCTCCCGTTACGCCGGTCGTGAGATTGATCGTGTGGGTGTCGGCGCTGGTGCAGGTTGTGTTCATCAGATTGGTGCTCGTTTGGAACGCATCGAAGGGTGCGCCATAGGAATTGTAGGCGGACTGGGAAAAGTTGGTGGTGGTGACGGTGTTGCAAGATTGAGCGCTTGTCGGTTGCGTGAGCGGCGTATTCATATCGGTTTGGATTTCCGTTTGCGTAAGAGCGGTATTGTAGATCCGAACATCATCAAGTCGTCCATCGAAGTTTTCTTCTAATCCGCCATTCACTCCCAAGCGGAGAGGAGTGGCGTAGCCGGTAATGTTTCCTGAAGCGGAAATACTTCCAGACTCCTGTCCATTCACATAGATTTTCATGGTGCTCCCATTGTAGACCCCGGCGAGATGCGACCATACGCCAACTTGCGGTATCACCAAAGAAGATACCGAGTACGAAGAGCTACCCAAGGTGAGATAGAAGCGAGGAGTCCCCGAAGGATAAAGGTGGAGCGAATAGGAGAAGTAGGGAGCGCTATGACTTGTTCCTGAAACCGGTTTGGCGATGAGCATATTGGTTCCCAATGTATCGGGATACACCCAGGCGGAGAGGGTTATGGCGTTTCCGGTGATATTGAGCGATGAAGTGTTCGGAGTTTCAACAAAACTGGTCGAACCATTGAAGTTGAGAGCGTTTCCGTATTTGCCACCGGTTGACCAGGTGGTAGTGGAAAGGGTGCCGGTATGGTTGTGACCGGAGATGTCGGCAATTGTCGTGCCGGTTCCTTCATTGAAGTTGTAGCCAATCATGAGAGAAGCGGAGACGGGCGGTACCTCGGGAGTGGTGGCGTTTGCGATGGCGGAGTAGCTTGAGAGATTGTTTGCCGCATCGGTTGCACGGACTCGGTAGCGATAGGTGGTACTTGCTGTGAGACCGGTGTCGGAGTAGCTGGTGGCGGTTGGGGTGCCGATTTCGGTAAAGTTCGTACACGAAGCGCCGGAGCAGCGTTCGACTTTGTAGCCGGTGACTCCCACAGTGTCGGTGCTTGCCGTCCAGGTGATGTTGACGTTGGAGGATGAAACGACGGACGTTTGAAGGTTACTGGGAGCTGTGGGAGGTGTGGTGTCGGGAGCCTGTGTGGTCGCGCCGACCACATTGGACCAGCCGGAGAGATTCCCCGCGGCATCACGGGCGCGGACGTGGTAGTTGTAGAAAGTATTGGCGGTAAGACCGGAGTCGACGAAAGGAGAAGTCGTCGGCGTGCCGACTTGGGTGAAAGTGGAGCAGCTGGAACCTTGGCATCGTTCGACGATATAGCCGGTGACGGCGATGTTGTCAGTGGCGGGATTCCAGGAAACGGAGATGGAGGATTGGCTGGGGGAAGTGGCAGAGAGGTTGAAGTTTGCAGGGAGAGTGGGCGGGGTGGTGTCGGGGGTGGGAGTGGAAATACCAAGGTTCGTTGCTACATAATCTCCAAGTAGAGCTGATCCAGAACAAAATCCTCTCGTCACACCGGCATCCGCGCACATCTCCTGTTTCCAACGAGCGTCGTTGAGAAAACTCGTGTTCAACACCAGATTTGCTCCTGTTGTACGGTTGATTGATCCATTCCATGATTCAACCTTCTTATCCGAATCAAATCTCGTGGCGGATGTTGTACCTTGGACGCTTCGACTTAATCCCCAATCAAAACTGTTTCCTTTTGCTACGCTATCGGTGATTGTAAGATTATGTGAACCCCCGCCATCACTGGCAAAACGACCGTAATTGCCGCTCGTTGTTATCACGGACTGGCTAATGGTACCCACGTTGCTATGATTTTGATGAGTATTTACCACCTGACCTCCGATGTTTTCCGATTCACCGGAAGCGGTCGAAATAGCATCTACGAGGATTGCTCCGGTTATAGTAAAGCCTTCCGTGTCGTACATGTTATATGCGGCATGAGGTTCCCATCCATTACAACTCGATCCATTTCCCCAGCCTCCATCGGGTCGGAAGATCACGTCTTGCAAGACGATCCCACCGTTTTGTTGATAAGCAAGGATGAGGTATCGTCCGCCGAGTCCATAGAAGGCGGAATTGTAGATCTTCGTATTGGAGCCGACGCTAGAATTGACAACATTGCCACAACTTGGACCGCCGATGAAGGACATACGTCGATAGGTATTTCCGGATCCAAGATCTTTCTGATCGCTTGATTTGACAACGATTCCCTGCATGGTAAATCCGGCGCTTCCGGGACTGAAACTCCCGGTAAACTTCACTTTTCCGTCATTCTCAGCTTGAATAGTAGTGTTGGATTTTATGCCACTGATACTATCAGTATACGTCCCGTCGGCAATGAGAAGCGTATCACCGGATGACATGGAGGAAATACAAGAAGATACACTCGAACAGTTGCCGGGAAGGCGGAGTGTGGCGGCGGAAACGTTTTCAACAACAAGGAATGCCCCGATAAGCAAGAAAAACACCGATATTGAAAACCAGAAATGTCTTTTCTGTCCCATAAATTCGTAGAGAAATTTCAGCACCGATAACAAGTATTTATTTTCCCTGATTATAAAGATTTAATATTTCAATTATGGACAATTTTCGATTGTAGATACGGACATCGTCAACGAGAGCCTCTGCATAGCTAACACTCGCATTACCATTATAATCACTTGCACCTCCGCCGATTCGCATAGAGTCAAAGGTAAATGACCCGTATGTGCTGATTGTAGTATCACTGTCGACTTCCGATCCATTATAGAACAGAGTTAATTCTGCGCTATTCGCTTCAATTGCAAGGTGATGCCACTCAAGCGTATCGTTCACAGAGGCATATTCATATCCAGAAATGTATCCTTCGCGTGATGAGTATTCTCTTCCGGTTACAACTTCAAGCCTCTGATATGGAACATAATTATTGCTACTTAAATGTATTCGCTTATTGTTATCACCAGAGTTCCACATTTCAAAAATAACTCGCTCTTGAAGATTGTCTGGAAAGTTCTTTACCCATAAGGATATGGTATACCCCGAAGCCGATTGCCAATCAGGAAGAGAAAGCCCTGCTATATTCACATACTGACTCGTCCCATCAAAACTCAACCCCTGCCCCAATTTCCCCTTTGCGGGCACGGCTCCTGTAATCGTTCCATTGTTCCCAAAGCTTGACCGATCGATCGCTGTCGTCCCCTGAATATCCGGTCCGTCAAATGTCCAATGCCCCACAAGTCCGGTATCAACCGGTTGGGTAGGCGCGGTCGTCTGGTAGAGCTTTGCCACTTCGTCTGCGTTCAAGGCGGAACCGTAAACGCGAATATCGTCGAGCTTCCCGTCGAAGGGAAGACC
>CAZJZN010000019.1:0-16561 GCA_964550545.1 uncultured Bdellovibrionales bacterium | reverse complement strand
CAAAAATTTGACAAATTTTCCGGTGTTGCTATACTCATTCGACGATTGTGTGCGGTTTTGGGAACGCATGATTTTGGAGAGAACTCTCAACCGGTCGCTTCAATCAAAGGGTAGACAACGGTTTTTTCTCAAGCGCATGTCGACGCTTCTGCCGAAAGAGTCTTCCAATTCATTTTAAGCGAGCCGTAATTTCTCATGAACTCCGAACTCTCTGGAGAACTTTTGTGTTCCCGGAGGGTTGAGAACAATGAGCGTCTTTCTATGTCCAAAAGCAATGAGAAGGTTCTGAAGATTCGGGATTCGTTCAGTTCGGGGTCGTCGCTCTCCAAGCGGAAGTTTTTCAAGCGACGAATTATGGTATCGTTGCCCAACCTGATCGATGTTCTCACGAGCTCGTACCATTGGTTCTGGGAGAAGGGATTTCGGGAGCTTTTGGATGAAGTGAATCCGATTCGGGATTTTACCAACAAGGATATGGAATTGTCGCTCGGCGAGTACTATCTCGACGAGCCAAAATATGACGAAGTGACCGCCAAGGCGAAGAATATTTCCTATGAGGCGCCGCTTCGCGCCAAAGCGACGCTTCTTTTCAAGAAGACGGGAGAAGTGAAGGAACAGGAAATCTATCTCGGGGAGTTTCCCATCATGACGGATCGAGGGACGTTTATTATAAACGGCGTCGAGCGTGTCGTCGTGAGTCAGCTCATCCGTTCTCCCGGCGTTTTTTTTACGATGAATTATCAGAAGGGAAAGAAACTTTTTGGTGCCAAAATCATTCCGAATCGCGGTGCGTGGCTTGAGCTTGAGACGGATATGGACGGCGTTATTTCCGCCAAGATTGATCGGAAACGCAAGGTGCCGGTGACGTCGCTCCTCAAGGCGTTTGGATGCGGCAACGACGTGGCGATTCGGACGCTTTTTGCGGAAACCGATGCGGGAGAGACTCGATATATCGAGGAGACCCTCTCGAAAGATCCCGCGCGGACGCAGGGTGAAGGATACAAAGAAGTGTACAAACGACTTCGTCCGGGCGATCTCGCTACCGAAGAAAACGCGAAGCAGATGATTGATTCGATGTTCTTCAATTATGAACGCTATGACTTCGGAAGCGTCGGTCGGTACCGACTCAATCAGCGACTGGAGATCAATCGCGAGGATTTGGAAGCGAACCGCGTGTTGAATGTTGATGATCTCGTGCTTATTATTCGCGAAATCATTCGTCTCAATAATGATCCGGAAGCGCGTCCCGATGATATCGACCACCTCGGCAATCGTCGCGTGCGCGCGGTAGGCGAACTTATTCAGAATAAGCTTCGCGTCGGGCTCTATCGTATGGTCCGAAATATCAAGGATCGTATGTCAACCTCTGATGTTGAGACTGTGGTGCCGGGACAACTCATCAATCCGCGACCTGTCGCGGCGGCGGTGAAGGAATTTTTCTCAAGTTCCCAACTCTCGCAGTTTATGGATCAGGTGAATCCTCTGGCGGAACTCGAGCATAAGCGACGGCTCTCGGCAATGGGTCCGGGCGGACTTACGCGGGAGCGCGCGAGTTTTGAAGTGCGCGATGTGCACTCTTCGCACTATGGGAGAATCTGTCCCGTGGAGACGCCGGAAGGACCGAACATCGGACTTGTGGGTCATATGGCAACCTACGCGCGCGTGAATGAATATGGATTCTTGGAGACGCCCTATCTTCGCATCGTGAAGGATGTTCCCGCCGAAGTGAAAGAATTGCTTCATCGCATTACCAATGAGTCGGTTGCCGGAGTGGAAGTCGGAACCGTGATCGATGAAGCGCTCGCCGGAAAAATTGCCAAAGAGCGAAAAGGTGAAACGGTTCGCGTGAAGCCCTTCGTGACACTTTCCATTGATTACCTGAATGCGATCGTCGAGGATCGGAAAATTATCGCGCACGCGGGCATTGAAATCGACGAGTTCAACAACATTATCGAGCCGCTCGTTGAGGCGCGCGTGAACGGTCATCCGGAAATGATTGAAGCGGAACGTCTCGATTATATCGACGTATCGGTGAAGCAGTGTATCTCGGTTGCAACGTCGCTTATTCCGTTTCTCGAACACGACGATGCGAACCGCGCTCTCATGGGTTCCAATATGCAACGTCAGGCGGTTTCTTGCATTGTGCCGGATTCGCCACTTGTGGGAACCGGTATCGAGGACAAAGCGGCGGCCGACTCCGGTCAGGTGCGCCTTGCCGAAAAGGCGGGAGAAGTGATTGAAGTTGACGCGAATCATGTGGTGGTTCGCGAGGTGGCGCCCGCCGGCTCCAAGAAGCCGCACTTTGATCGAACCTACTCTCTGAAGAGTTTTGCGAAGTCCAACAACTTCACAAGCATGAACCAGGTGCCTCGCGTTATGAAGGGGCAAAAACTCGAACAGGGCGACCTCATTGCGGACGGCGCTTCGACCGATCATGGTGAACTGGCACTCGGACAAAATGTCGTTGTGGCGTTTGTGCCGTGGCAAGGATACAATTTCGAAGACGCGATCATTATGTCGGAGCGGCTTCTTCATCAGGATCGCTACAGTTCTATTCATATCGAAGATTTTTCTCTGGATGTTCGCGATACCAAGCTTGGTCCCGAGGTGGTGACGCGTGATATTCCGAATATCGGTGAGGATCGACTCAAAAACTTGGACGAAGACGGCATTATCCGCATTGGCGCCGAGGTATCATCCGGGGATATCCTCGTCGGGAAGATCTCGCCGAAGGGTGAGGGTGATCTTACGGCGGAAGAGCGATTGCTGCGAGTCATATTCGGCGAAAAATCCCGCGACGTGAAGGATTCATCGCTCTACCTCCCGCATGGAGAACGCGGCAAAGTGGTTGATGTGAAAATTTTCTCTCGCGAACAGGGTGATAAACTTCCGATGGGTGTTTTTCAGCAGGTACAGGTATCGGTTGCCCAGCTCCGCAAAGTGTCGGTTGGTGATAAGTTTGCCGGCAGGCACGGCAACAAGGGTGTCGTCTCCCGTATTGCGCCGATCGAAGATATGCCGTACCTCGAGGATGGTACGCCGGTTGATATGATTCTGAACCCTCTGGGTGTTGCGAGTCGTATGAATATCGGACAGATTCTTGAGACGCACTTGGGATGGGCGGCGAAAAAACTCGGGTACAAGGTGGCAACGCCATCTCTTGATGGTGCGACCGAAACTGATATCAAGGCTGAGCTCAAAAAGGCCGGGCTCCCGGAAAATGGCAAGGTACGTTTGCGAGATGGAAAGTCCGGAGAGTACTTCGACAATGAGTCGACGGTGGGCGTTATGTACGTCATGAAGCTCAATCACCTTATCGACGACAAATTGCATATGCGCTCCATCGGTCCCTACTCGCTCATTACGCAACAGCCTTTGGGTGGGAAGGCTCAGTTTGGCGGTCAGCGCTTCGGTGAAATGGAAGTGTGGGCGCTCGAAGGATATGGCGCCGCGCATACGCTTCAGGAAATGCTCACTATTAAATCGGATGATGTCCTTGGGCGCTCGAAGGCGTATGAGTCCATTATTAAGGGTGAGGCGATCAAGAGTCCGAACATCCCCGCGTCATTCCATGTTTTGGTGAACGAATTGAAAGGCCTCTGTCTCAATGTTGATCTGGTTGGCGCAAAGCCGATAGAGGACGAAGAACAGAATCGTTCGTAGCTCTCAGCATTTTTATTGGCAGGGTCCGTTCGTTTATCTTTATTCCCAAGCATCCAAACGTATGTTGGAAGAAACCATTACTACCAAGGTGAGTGATTTCGAGAGCGTCCGTCTCACACTCGCTTCACCGGACCATATTCTCGAATGGTCGAGCGGGGAAGTGACAAAACCGGAGACGATCAACTATCGCACGCAGCGATACGAGCTTGACGGTCTCTTTTGCGAGAAGATTTTCGGTCCTTCAAAGGATTGGGAATGCTATTGCGGCAAGTACAAGCGTGTTCGGTACAAGGGTATTGTCTGTGATAAATGCGGCGTCGAGGTGACGCGATCCGTCGTACGGCGCGAGCGTATGGGGCATATCAAGCTCGCCGCTCCGGTATCGCATATCTGGTTTTTGCGCGGCGTGCCGTCCAAGATCGGTCTCGCTCTGGGGCTTTCTCCGCAGGAAGCGGAAAAGGTCGTCTATTTCTCTTCATATATCATTACTTCGGTCAATGAAGCGGCGCGCGAGCAGGCGGTGCAGCAGCTCGAGCGT
Organism: uncultured Bdellovibrionales bacterium; assembly: GCA_964550545.1. Taxonomy (GTDB): domain Bacteria; phylum Patescibacteriota; class Minisyncoccia; order Moranbacterales; family UBA1568. The sequence goes on along the minus strand of CAZJZN010000019.1, from coordinate 12,360 downwards.
GAGTATAAGTCGAAACAGGGAGATGTGAAGGAAGACTCCGGCTCGACCGAACGTATGGAAAAGGGTCTCGATACGTTAAAAGATCAGTATCGATCCGCGAAGGAAGAAATCAAAAGTATTGAACTCTACCGCATTCTCTCTGAGGTTGAGTACTTCAATCTTTCGACGCGATTCGGACAGATTTTCACCGCCGGTATTGGCGCCGAAGCGATTCGGAAAGTTTTGGAGCGTCTCGACGTGGATGAGATGATCGAAAAGCTCAAGGCTGAGCTCGAAGTAAACGGAATGAACGACGAAAAGAAGACGCTTCAGCGACTCAAACTTTTCCAGGGATTCAAGAAGGCCGGACTCAAGCTTGAGTGGATGCTTCCCACGATGATTCCCGTGATTCCGCCTGATCTTCGTCCGATGGTGGCGCTCGACGGAGGGCGTTTCGCTACATCCGATTTGAATGATCTCTATCGGCGCATCATCAATCGCAACAACCGTCTTCGAAAGTTGCTTTCCATCAACGCTCCGGAGGTTATTACGCGCAATGAAAAGCGTATGCTTCAGGAGGCGGTCGACGCGCTCTTTGACAACAGCGCTCGTCGCGGACAGGCGTCGACGGCGGCGGCGACCGGACAACGGCGTCCGCTTCGCTCTCTCGCCGATGCACTGAAGGGAAAGCAGGGTCGTTTCCGCCAAAATCTTCTCGGGAAACGCGTTGACTATTCCGGACGTTCTGTGATTGTGGTTGGACCTCAGCTCAAACTCTATCAGGCGGGGTTGCCGAAAAAGATGGCGCTTGAACTTTTCAAGCCGTTCATCATCCACAAGATGATCGAAAAAGAATACGCGCACAATGTGAGGACGGCGGGACGTATGGTGGATGCGGAAGCGGAAGAGGCGTATGAAATTCTCGATGAAATCATCGAGCGGCACTATGTGCTCTTGAACCGCGCGCCGACACTTCACCGCCTTTCCATTCAGGCGTTTCGTCCGGTCTTGATCGAAGGAAAGGCGATTCAGCTTCATCCATTGGTGTGTTCGGCGTTTAATGCCGACTTCGACGGCGATCAGATGGCGGTGCACGTCCCGCTTACCGACGAGGCTCGCGATGAGAGTGCGAATCTGATGCTTTCTTCCAAAAACCTTTTGAAGCCGGCGTCCGGCGAGCCGGTTGTTTCGCCGTCTCTTGATATGGTGCTCGGTATCTACTATCTCACGCATATCAAGAAGGGGGCGAAGGGCGAAGGGAAAATGCTGGGTTCGATGAATGAGGCGATTTATCTTCACGATGCCGGTCTTGCGGATGCGAATGCGGCCGTGAAGCTTCTCTATAATGGAGAGGTTCTCGAGACGTCGATCGGGAGAGTGCTCCTCAATGATATTCTTCCCGAGTCACTTCGGTTTGTGAATGCCGAAATGACCAAAAAGGATCTCAAGGTACTTATGGCACAGATTCTCGAGGCGGAGGGAAGCGATGAGGCGGCTCTCTTCGCGGATCGTATCAAGGATCTCGGATTCCGCGCCGTTTCTCGCTCCGGTATCAGCTGGGGTATGGACGACCTCGTTGTCCCGCCCGCGAAGAAAGAGACGCTGGAGGAGGCGGAGCGGCAGGTTTCCGAAGTGAAGGAGCAATTCCTTATGGGACTCCTCACCAATGAAGAACGCCGCAATCGCGTGATTGAAATTTGGAACGCGACCAAGAATAAAATTACCGAGCTCGTACGGGCATCGATTGATAAGGAGGGGCCGGTCTATTCTATGATCTATTCCAAGGCGCGCGGCACCGAATCCGTTGTGGTGCAGATGACCGGTATGAAGGGGCTTATGGCGGGACCGACCGGGGAAACGATGGAGCTCCCCGTGAAGAGTTCGTTCAAAGAGGGTTTCAATGTGCTTGAATATTTTATTTCGACGCATGGCGCAAGAAAGGGTATGGCGGATATAGCGCTTCGAACGGCGACAGCCGGATACCTCACGCGCCGTCTCGTCGATGTGTCGCAGGATGTTATCGTTCGTGAAGAGAGTTGCGGCGATACGGGAGGCGCCTATCTTTATCGCGAGGACAGTGACAAAGTGGGAATTTCCTTTGCGTCTCGCGTTGAGGGGCGAGTGTCGCTCGAACAGATAAAGTCCGAAGATGGGAAGGTGTTGGTGAAAAAGAATGAACTCATCGGCAAAAAGGCGGCGCAGGAAATCGAGCGTCTTGGCAAAGAAAAAGTTCATATTCGAAGCGTTGTGACTTGTCGGACGCGTCGCGGCGTATGTCGACAGTGCTACGGTGTTGATTTGGGGCGCGCCTCGATGGTACAGGAAGGTCAGGCAGTCGGTATTGTCGCCGCGCAGGCGATCGGTGAGCCGGGAACTCAGCTCACGATGCGTACCTTCCATGTCGGCGGTGTTGCCGGATCCGACATTACTCAGGGTCTTCCACGCGTTCAGGAAATCTTTGAAGCGCGTCAGCCGAAGGGTGAGGCGGTGATGTCCGAAGTGGACGGCAAAGTGATTTCGATCTTGAGTGAGAGCTCCAAAACCGTTTCTATTAAGATTCAAACGACGGATGGAGAAATGAAGGAGTATCTGGTGCCGACCGGAAGCTCGCTTCGTGTCGAGAAGGGCGACCTTGTCGGAAAGGGAACGCCACTCATTGAGGGAACACTTGATCTTCGGAAGCTCTTTGAAGTGATGGGACGAGAGGCACTCCATCGCTATATTGTTCGAGAGATTCAGGAAATCTATGCTTCTCAGGGTGAAGGTATCAATGACAAACATATCGAAGTGATTACGCGTCAAATGCTTTCTCGCGTGCGCGTGCTCGACGCGGGTGACGCGGATGTATTGCCGGGTGATATTATCGAGAAGGACCAGTTTGAAGAAGCGAATGAGGAGGTGGCGGCGACCGGCGGGAAACCGGCAATCGGCGAGGCGCTTCTCCTTGGTATTACCAAGGTGGCGCTTTCGACCGAATCGTTTCTTTCGTCGGCATCCTTCCAGGAAACGGCGCGCGTTCTTATCAACGCGGCGGTGACGGGTCGGAGCGATCGACTCCGCGGTCTCAAAGAGAACGTGATCATCGGGCGGCTCATCCCCGCGGGAACCGGCTTTCTCGAACGTCGCGCCAAGGCGGCGACTCCGGAAGCATAGCGCCCGAGTTTTTCGCGCCTCGTTCCCCCCAAAAACCGCTCCGAGAAATCGGAGTGGTTTTTCTTTTTCTCAAAAAGGATACATCATTGACATTTCATAGAATCGGTGTATAAATAGAGCTATGATTCTTTGACAATTCGGAGGTAGAGTATGGTGCCTGCCATTCTCTTGTTTTCTGGGTTTGCCAACGGAAAGCTGTTTCTTCCCAGGGATACCGCCTCTCAAGAAGCGGTTTCTTCTGCGGTTGAAGAGGGTTTGTTGATTGTTTTTCCGGGAGGACGCGTTGGTCTTTCAAAAAAAGGCCGACGACGTGCTCGTGATTTGAAACTCAAAACGCAACCATTCCCGGAGAAGTTTCTGTCGGGATACTGAAGAAGAGGTGAATTGTGAACGCTAACTCCACTGATTTTCGATCAATTCAGGATCCTTTGCGAGAAGTATTCTGTTCTTTGAACCCTCACTGTCCAAGGGGTCTGAGCGGTAGGGTGGTGGCGTATCGTGGTTGGATGTTTCCGATTCGAATAGAGAACCTTGTCAATGGGGGACTTCTTTTCGAAGCCGTTGGTGATGATCTTCCTGTTCCGACTATGGAAGGACTGGAGTATTTCTGTGGTCAATGCGGAAGAAGAATAGTTTCCCTCCCGGCTTGTTCTCGAGCTTATCGTTCTCGCAATTTGGCGATTATTCCCAGTGGGCATGATCTTCTGGGGCTCAGTTTTCGAACAGATGTGAATTTTCCGCATGTTCCAAGGGGGTGAATATGAATTTTTATAGGGCAAATATCCAAGATATTATTGGAGCGTTGGATCTGATTGAATGGCGTACCTCGATGCGAATTCGCGAGATAATTTCAGAAAGCCCTGGAGGGGCTACTGTTCTTGAAAGTGCTTTCCAGGTGACTCTCAACGAACTTGTTCAGTGCGGTGAGGTCGAAGGGCGCGAAGATGAGGAAGTTGGTTGGATATTCAAGATCCCAGTTTCTCAAGAAGAGGTGATGAATTCTCGGAGATAGAATCTCCCTCTTAGTGACTTAGTGATTTTCAATGGCCTCGAATTTATTCGGGGCCTTTTTCTTTTTTTGGGCGAATTTGCTATACTCTCCCCATATGGGGAGAAAAAAGAAAGGTGAAGAAAAAATCTTGCGTGTTGTGGACGAAGGGGGCGAAGACAATTCGTCGACCGGCGTTCTTCATCATGATGTGAAGCGGAGTATCGCGGCGGTCATACTCTTTGCGCTCGGGATATTGTTTGCGCTCGGGTTTTTTGAGAGTGCGGGAGTATTGGGCGCCTTTTTTGAACGGATTGCCGGGCTTTCGCTCGGATGGGGGAAATGGATATTTCCCTTCGTTCTCTTTTTGTCCGGGGTGTTTCTTTTTCGTCGCCGGACGAGTTCGTGGTCGGATGTGGTAAAGCTTGGAGGTTTGGGGGTCGCATTCGCGAGTCTCCTTGGATTGTTTCACTCTTTTCAGTCGGGCGATTTGGCGGGACTCGCGGCGCAGGGCGAAGGGGGAGGATTCTTGGGGTACGGGCTTGCCTGGGCGTTTGGAACGCTCGCGGGTTCGGTCGGTGGAACCATTCTCTTTCTTACGCTTTTCATTGTGGGGACGCTCGCGGCGTTTAATTTTTCTCTGCTCCGATTTTCGGACATTTTTTCCTCGTGGTTTTCTCGCGAGAATGCTTCCGGTGAGACGTCTCCTTCTCCTGAAGAGGGAGGTGCGCCGGTTCTTTCTGATGCGTCGATCGCTTCCTTGGAAACATCTCAAGGAGAGACACCTCCTTCCGAAACAAAAGCGGCAGAGACATCCCCCTCTTCTTCAACTGAGGAAGAGCGACTTGAGCGGGAAAATATCAAACGCATTCGATTTCCCGATGATGCGAAACCAGCCCCATCTTCTTCTGCGACGTCTTCTGATGAGCTGGCTTCGGTTCCGGCATATTTTCTCGCCGGGGGACGATCGATGCCGTCACTTCCAACGAAGCGCGTTTCTCGGAAGCGGCATCATTTTTGGCAGTTGCCGCCAATTGATCTCCTCGATGCGTCTGTTGAGGAGGGATTTGGCGGTGATACGGCGGCGCGCGCGGAGATTATTCGCGATACGCTCGCCAATTTCGGTATCGAGGTGATTCCGAAGGAAATCAAAGAGGGTCCCGCAGTGACGCAGTATACCTTTAGTCCTGCGAGCGGTGTCAAAATTTCCAGAATTACGACGCTTCACAATGATTTGGCGCTCGCTCTCGCGGCGCCGTCCATTCGCATTGAAGCCCCGATACCCGGGAAGGCGCTTCTCGGTATCGAAGTGCCCAATCATGCGCAGGCGATTGTAAAATTGCGGAATATTCTCGAGAGCCCGTCCTTTATCAAGCGAACATCACCGCTCACGATCGCGCTCGGAAAGGATGTGTATGGAGAATATTTGACGGCAGATCTCGGACGTATGCCGCACCTCTTGGTTGCGGGCGCGACAAATTCCGGAAAAAGTATTTTCATCAACTCGCTCCTTCTCTCGCTTCTCTATCAAAACGCGCCGGATGATCTTCAACTCGTCCTTATCGATCCGAAGCGGGTGGAACTTTCTCTTTACAACGGTATTCCGCATTTGGTGACCGAAGTCATTGTTGATGCGAAAAAGGTGGTGAACGCTCTCCGGTCTATGGTGGGGGAGATGGAGCGGCGATACAAACTTCTGGAACAGGTTGGCTCGCGAGATATCGCGTCGTATCATGCTCGTTCGGCGCGGGGCGAGAAGCGAACGGTTTCACTTCCGGGTGGCGGTACGCGCGAAGAAGATTTGCCGAAACTTCCCTATATCGTGATTGTTATCGATGAGATGGCGGACCTGATGATGGCGCACGGTCGCGAGGTGGAAGGGGCGGTTGTTCGGCTCGCGCAGATGGCGCGAGCGGTCGGTATTCACCTCGTGCTTGCGACTCAACGCCCGAGCGTCGAGGTGATTACGGGTCTCATTAAGGCGAATATCGTGAGTCGAGTCGCGTTTCAGGTGGCGACGCAAATTGACTCGCGTACCATCTTGGATCAGGGTGGGGCGGAGAAACTCTTGGGACGCGGCGATATGCTCTACTCGACGGCCGGATTTCCGCAACCTCGCCGTCTCCAAGGGTCGCTGGTTACGGAGGAGGAGATTGCGAGCGTTGTAGATTTTCTCCGCGATCAGAAGCGAATGGCCGGATACGAAGAACCGATAGGAGAACCTTTGGTGAATGAAAATTTTCCTGAGAAGGAATTTGCTCTTCCGACGTCCGGGAGAACCGGTGGTGATCTCGAAGCCGCTCCGGTTGGTCCCGATCCCAATGAACCGATTCATCCGACAGAGCTCTCAAGCGGTATGGTATTCTCTCTCGATGATGCGGAGGAAAATGGGGAGAACGACCGCGATCCGCGCTATGAAGACGCCAAGCGAATTGTGTTGGAATTTGGACGCGCATCGACGTCGTTTCTCCAACGTCGTATGGGACTCGGATATTCGCGCGCGGCGAAGCTCATCGATCTTCTTGAGCAAGACGGCGTCGTTGGTCCGGCTGATGGATCCAAGGCGCGGGAAGTGTTTGGCGCCAAATCGGGGGTAGTCTCGGCGGAGGCGGGAAATGAGGAGGATGATGCTGTCCCGGCGAAAGCCTCGCCCTCTCTCGATGAGGAGGATGACAAGTGGCGTATGGGATAGAATTTCTTGTTTCTCTTGACAGAATGTCCTGATGTGGTAGCCTCTCTAGACAATACGCAAAGACCATGGTTTCGTTCCATGCCTTCGGGTTTCCTTCTTGGTTTCCCCGGGAGAGAGCGGAAGAATACTCTTTTTTGGGAGTGCCTGCGGTCTTTGTGATTGCGGGTCTTTATTTTTTTAGATGAGATCCGGACGGCGTTTATTAATTGATTGTTGAATGTCTATGGTGGAATACGAAATATTGTATCTGGTGGGGGATTCGAAGAAAGTTGATCTCGATCGGATCAAGAGCGAAGTGGAAGCGATGATTGTCGCTGAGGGAGGAGTGGTGCAGGCGGGAGAGTTTGTCGATGAGCGCCGAATGGAATATGCGATTGGCAAGGAACGTCGCGGTGTCTATATCGCAAAGCGATTCATGGTAAAGGAAGGTTCGGGTGATGTTTCCGGTACGCTTTCCAAGAAGTTGCTTCTTCGCTCCGATATTCTCCGGTTTCTCGTGGTTCGCGCGGAGGGATTGCCGAGTCTTGAGGAATCACAAGAGCGCGTGAAGCGAAGTGCCGATACGCGTCGCAGTCGACCGCAGGGGCGATATGTTTCGAATCGCGAACGGGCGCCTCGAGCGGCAACTCCAACTTCGGTAGCCTCGGACAAACCGGCGCTTTCGGATACGGAAATAGACAAAAAGCTCGGTGAGGTACTTGATATCTAACCGCTAACCCGCGTTCATTATCTCTCTCCTATGAATGTCAACAAAGTGATACTGGTCGGTCGACTCACGCGCGATCCCGAGACGCGCTCGACGCAGTCGGGACAAACCGTGACAACAATCGGGCTTGCGACGAGTCACCGGTGGAGTGACAAGAGTGGACAGAAACAAGAGAAGGCTGAGTTTCATACGATTATCGTCTGGGGACGACTGGCGGAGATTGCGTCACAGTATCTTACCAAAGGGCAGGAAGCTTATTTTGAAGGGCGTCTTCAGACGCGTGCCTATACCGGGAAGGACGGTGTCGAACGTCGAGTCACCGAAATTGTCGCCGAGAATATGCAGATGGGAAGCCGGCCCATGGGAAGTGGTTCAGGGGGCGCCGGAGGAGGGCAGAATGGCGGATATCGTCGAGAGAATACTTCATCCGCGATGTCACCGGCCACTCCCAATCGTTCCGAATCGAAGATATCCGCAGAGGACGACATTCCAACGATCAATCTTGATGATGATCGAGAGGAGATAAAAATAGAAGATGTGCCGTTTTAGTTCTCGGTCCAATTCATTTGAAACGAGAAGAGATTGAGAGAATTTTATTTTTGAATATTTTTATGCAAACAAGCGATCAAGAACAAGCGATGCGAAAGAAGCTGGAGAGTCTCGACTACAAGGACGCCTATTTCCTCCGAAGATTTCTGAATTCTCAGGGAAAAATTTATCCCCCGAAAAAATACGGACTTACCACCAAAGAACAGCGACACCTCTCTGTCGCCATAAAGCGCGCCCGGTATATGGCGCTTGTGCCGTACGTGATTCAGTAAGTGCTTTTTCTCGGAGGTTCCTTACCGAAGCCGAACTGACTTTTTTGGCGGCGCATCCCCCGTTTCTTTTTGTGTGTTTTATACCATTTCTAAAAAACTCCTTCCCTTGGTTCGTCGATCACAAAAAAGAATTTTTCTCATATACGATTACGTAAGATTTCGAAAAATTCTTTTTTGTAATCTCCTCGGAAAGAGAGAGTCTATTTTTTGGAAACGGTATTATTCGTATTAACTTCGCCCATCGATATGTTGAATATCAGTGATATAAAAACCGGAAAGAAAATTGTGCTTGACGGAGATCCGTACGCCGTTTTGTCACACGAGCATTCAAAAACGGGGCGGGCGGGTGCCGTGCTTCGGACCAAACTCAAAAATCTCCGAAGCGGAGCGGTGCTGGATAGGACATTTCAGGGGGCTGACCGCGTGGAAGAAGCGGATGTTTCGAAGGCAAAGGCGCAGTATCTCTATAGAGAAGGGGATGCGTATACCTTTATGGATATGGAATCGTATGACCAAATCGCGCTTTCGGCGGCGACCTTGAGTGGCGCCGAGCAATACTTGGTTGAGGGGACGGAGGTGATTCTTCTTCAATTTGAAGGGACGCCTCTGACTATCGAGCTTCCACCGAAGGTGACGCTCGCGGTCATCGATGCTCCTCCGGGAATTCGCGGGGACAGCGTTTCGTCGGGAGATAAGGTGGTGAAGTTGGAGACCGGACTTGAAATCACGACACCGCTCTTTGTGAAGGAGGGCGATCGGGTGATTGTCAACACCGATCGTGGCACCTACGTATCCCGAGCGCAGGAGTGAGTTTTTTTGGAGAATCCTCCCGGGGGATTTTTCTTGCTTTGGAATCTGTTTTTGGCTATACTGAGGGGAGCAATCAGGTTTCTTTTTTTGTTTTCCGTTTGTATGGGGTGGTCGCTCACGCTCTGGGGAATGGCGGCGGGGATATTTCTCTCGCTCCTCTCGTTTGGAGCGGTGATATATTCGATTGATCCGGAAAGCGCCGGATGGACGGGATGGACACTCTTTCTGATGACGCTTTTCGTGTTGCTCACCGGAGGGATCTCCTTTCTTTCCCTTCTTGTTCGCGCTCTTCTCTTGGGACGTGATCGAACACTGTTTTCTCTTGGGAGGAGTTTTCGCGAAGGGACGCTTGGGGCATTGTGGGTTCTCGGATGTATAGCGTTGTTTCTTCGGGGATGGCTTGTTTGGTGGGATGCGCTCTTCTTGTTTCTGTGCCTCTTTCTCGTTGAAGTGTATTTTTTGCGGAAATTTCGTATGAATTAGGACTTCCTCGCTTTGATGCAGTTCGAGGAAAAACCGAGCAACGCCTGCCTGCCGGTAGGCAGGGAGTAAGGCGTATGCACTATACGCTGCACGAGTAGCGTAGGTTTTGACGAAGAAATGCGCGAAGCGAGGAAGTCCTATGAATAAAATTCCTTCCGCTTGATCGTGTTTGCGAATCTGATTCCGAAACCCTTTTATTTGATGCCTTTTCTTTCCTATGTCTTCAACTGAATCCAAAATCAAGAATGAATATGGCGCGCAGTCCATACAGGTGTTGGAAGGACTTGACCCGGTGCGGAAGCGTCCCGGTATGTATATTGGCGGTACTTCGATCGAGGGACTGCATCATCTCGTATGGGAAGTGGTCAATAACTCTATCGATGAAGCGATGGCGGGTTTTGGTTCACATATCCGGGTGAGGCTTCTTCCGGGTGAAGTGATTGAGGTTTCGGATGAGGGTCGCGGCATACCGGTCGATACTCATCCTCAAACCAAAAAGTCGGCGCTCGAGACGGTTCTTACGGTACTTCACGCGGGGGGAAAGTTTGGCGGCGGCGGATACAAGATTTCCGGCGGTCTCCATGGTGTCGGCGTGTCGGTTGTGAACGCGCTTTCGGAATGGACGCGCGTCGAAGTGCACCGCGAGGGGAAAGTGTGGTTTCAGGAGTATCGTCGCGGAAAGCCGCAGGCGCCGGTTTCCCCGATTGGCATCTCCAAACGAACCGGAACGACGATTTCGTTCAAGGCGGATAGTGAAATTTTTCCGGAAATTCGTTATAGCTGGAACAAGATTCTCGACTATCTTCGATATCAGTCATATCTCACGAAGGGCATCCGCATCAGTGTTTCGGATGAGCGTGAAGCGGTCGGGGTTCATGAATCGTACAAGATAGACCGCTATTCGTTTTCATTTGATTCCGGAATTATTTCTTTCGTCAAATTCTTGAATCGCGGCAAGGAAATCAAGAATACGGCTCCGGTCTATATTGAGAAGACGGTGGGCGATGTGTATGTTGAGGTTTCGGTTCAGTATGTCGACACATTTAAGGAGCATCTCTTTGCGTTTGCAAACAATATTGTCAATCCAGAGGGTGGTATGCACGTCACGGGATTCAAGGGCGCGCTCACGAGGGCGCTGAACGACTACGCCAAGAAAAAGAACTTTCTCAAAGAAAAAGATGGCACCCTCTCGTCGGAAGATGTCTTGGAAGGTCTTACGGCGGTTGTCTCGGTGAAACTTCCCAATCCTCAGTTTGAAGGGCAGACGAAGGCGAAGTTGGGAAATGCCGATGTGCGCGGTATTGTTTCGAGTGTGGTTTCCGAGGGGCTTCTGGATTTTTTGGAGACGCATCCCGATGATGGGAAGGCGATTTTGGAGAAGTGTCTCCTCACGGCGCGGGCACGCATCGCCGCTCGAGCGGCGAAGGATGCCGTACTTCGAAAGGGCGCGCTTGATGGAATGACGCTCCCCGGGAAGCTTGCCGATTGCACGAGTCGAGATGCTTCCCGTTCCGAGATTTATATCGTTGAGGGAGATTCCGCCGGTGGAAGTGCCAAGCAGGGTCGAGACCGAATGTTTCAGGCGATTCTCCCGCTTCGAGGGAAGCTTGTGAACGTCGAGAAGACGAGCCTTGACAAAGTGGTGAAGTCGGATACGCTCAAGCCGATTATCATCGCGCTCGGCGCCGGTATCGGAGAGAGCCTCAATATCGCGAAGCTTCGGTATCACAAGATCATTATTATGGCGGACGCCGATGTTGACGGGTCCCATATTCGGACACTGCTCCTCACGTTCTTTTATCGCTATTTCGAGGAGATGGTTCGTGGCGGATACGTCTATATCGCCCAGCCACCACTCTATCGTCTCCAAAAGGGGAAGCGCATCGAGTATGTGTACACGGACGGCGAGAAAGATGCTCTGCTCGCTCGTATGCTGAAGGATTCCGCCGCCAAGGCGGCATTGACCGCCAAAGCAAAGGGTGAAACACCTTCAGAGGCGGAAGAAGCTCCTTCAGCGGGATCCCAGGATGGGTCGGAGGTAGTGCAGGGAGTCGTTATTCAGCGCTATAAGGGTCTCGGAGAGATGAACCCGGAACAGCTCTGGGAAACGACGATGAATCCCGAGCACCGCCAAATGCTCCGGGTTTCATTGGAAGATGCCGAGGAAGCGGATCGCATCTTCGATATCCTGATGGGGAATGAGGTGGAGCCTCGGCGCCGCTTCATTCAAACGCATGCCAAGAGCGTGCAGAACTTGGATGTGTAGTCCGTTGGTGTCTGCAGGAGCAAGCGTCCTTCGGTTAGGGTTTTTCTTGAACATGTTTGAAAAAAGGAGAGTTGAGATGTTACCATCTCTTGATTTTCTTGATAGCAGGGCTTATCGCCGTCTCCGTTTCTATCAGTCGAATCTCCAGTTCTTTTTGAATTTACGCTGGTGTTTCGGTGTGGCGCAGAAGTTTGTAAGTGATATTAACGCGGAGAGGGAGAGAATTTCCAAGCTTTGGAGGCAAGTACATTCGGAAGGAAGCGAAGAGGAACTTGCCAGGGCATTGGGCGTTTGGTGGGATGCAATTGGAATCATGTCCAATCAGCTTCTTCAATGTTTCGATAAGGTAAAGCAACGTACCGGGTTTATGGATGAATGAGTTCCTGGAAGTGAGTTTCTATATATGGCATCGCGTGTTTTTCGCGTGATGCCATTTTTATTTTCGTCATCAAAAATTTGATT
>CAZJZN010000018.1:0-16847 GCA_964550545.1 uncultured Bdellovibrionales bacterium | reverse complement strand
AGCGCATATGTCACCGAGCGCGAAGATTGCTTCGAAAGAAAGTGCGAGGATGGCGCGAGGCATATTGCGGCGGCGGTTCTTTTAGTTACGCCGGATTTTCGGCGAGCTTTGTTTCTTTGGCATGCCAAGATTCAATGTTGGACGCAACCGGGAGGGCATGCCGACGGCAACCCGGATCTCCATGGCGTTGCTCTGAAAGAACTCGAAGAGGAAACCGGCGTAACGGACGCGAAACTCGCTTCTCCCGTTCCGCTCGATATTCATCGCTTCGACTATGCTCCCGAAGTGTTCGGGTACCGAAAGAGTATCTACAATGTGTGCTTTATCGCTATCCTTCCCGAAAACCAGGAGCCAAAGATTATGGAACCGGAGAAATGCGAAGCCATGCGCTGGGCGACGCCGGAAAAAGCTCTCGATATGATACAGGGAAAGCTACATGAAGGCACGGAAAGACTAATCCGAAAGTGGCGAGAGTTTGGGGAAAAACGGAGAGTGTAGAGGAAATGAAAAGGGGAGACTCGGATGTTTTTCCGGTCTCCCCAAGGGGTTAGCGCTTTCTTTTTTCCGCAAGGATCCAGACGTGTTTCTCGTCGCTCCCGTAGTCTTTTTCGTTGAGAGTTTCGAGAATCGTGAATCCGCACTGCGATACGATGCCGAGGTTTGTCTCCGTATCAAAGTAGCTCCACGCCATCTTTGATCCGCAGAATTCAACCCTCTCTTTGTAGGCAACGTCTTCTGTGCCGACGGTAATGAGGAGTCGCCCGTTCGGTTTGAGGGTGCGCGCAATTTCGGCGATGACTTGGACGTGTCGGTCTCGCGGAGTATGGAAGAGTGCGTAGAGGGAAATGACCGCGTCGAATTGTTCACTCGGAAAGCGATGATCCAGGAAGTCTCCCAGAATATACTGTGCCGAGGGGACATTGTTACGCGCCATTGCGATATGCTTTTCCGATATGTCTATGCCGGTAACCCTCAATCCCTGTTGCGTGAGATAGAGATCGTAGGGAACTCCCGATCCCGATCCGAGATCCAGTACTTCCGCTCCTTGTTCAAGTCCTCGAACGAACTTCTCGAAAAAGAGATGCTCAAACGGGGTGAGCGAGAGTCTGTTTCGGTAAACGCCGGAGTAATTCCCTTCGTTGTAGCCGGTTTTTACCGTTTCCTGCATCGATTTTTCATTCATGGGTCAATCCTTTTGAGGCAAGAGTGTGCGAGTGGACAATCGTCGCATGTCGGGGATGTTTCGTGGCAGTAATGCCTACCGATGAGCCAAAGAGCCGTTCCGAGAAGAGCCGGAAAACAATGACATTGCTCCCTGAGGTTTCGGTGGAGCTCTTCCAATCCTTCGCGACTTTCCGTATTGAAAAACCCGCTTCGATCAAGCACTCTCTTGAGATGCACGTCGATAGCCAGAGGAAGGTTTTCGATGTCGTCGAACTGAACCCGGAAATCTCTGGCAAGCATGAGTATGGCAAGATTCGCCTTTTTTTCACCGATGCCTTTCAGAGAGAGGAGATTTTTCTTGGCATCCGAGAAGTGGTCGAGACCTTTCCAAAGATTTTCGGTTTTTCCGGAAAACTTCGAAACAACGGTGTCGCATGTCGAGATGATATGTCGAGCGGTTGTCTTCGGGTATCGGTGCAGAGCTTTTTTTCGGGCGATGATCTTGCTCAACTCGTCCTCATTCATAGCCGCTATGCGATCTATATCCAAATGACCGAGGCGTTCCTTGAGAAGAAACGGGCTTTCCCACGCTACCGATGATTTCATGCTTTGGTCGAATATGAGACCGAGCACAAAGGCGAGGGGGTTTTCAAGGATGAAATCATTCGCCTCTCTTCGGCTCGCGTAGCCTTTCTCTTCCATCGAGAGGTTTGGCATAACATCCCTCTCGAGAAATCTTTCGAGTTGAGCGATATACTCGTTTTTCTTTTTCATAGCCGATTCACCTTTTTTGACGGGTTTTTAGAGTAGCGGTGTCTCATTTGTAAATGAAACACCGCCCGTTTTTTGATCCGCGTTAGTCGTGCCGCAGGTTTTCCTGGAGTTCTTTGGTCGTAATCGACCAGTTTCTCGGGTTGGCATACTTGGGAACATTCAAGTCCTTTATGGGAATGAATGTGACCATTCGGTGATGCTCCTTGTACATTTCGCGGAGTGCGTCCAAACGTTCTTGAGACTCGTAGATCGCCCAAATTCCGGACGACACTTCCTTGAGCTTCTCTATGCTTTCGGGATACTCTTCCTGCGTGCCGTGAAGAGCATAGACGAATTCCGGTATGAGGTACTGCGGAACAATCGGAACCTTTCCGACTTGATACGCTTTATATCTCGCCCAGTCGGCGTACTTGAAATCCTCGTTTCGAATATCGATGAAGATAACCGGTCTGAGAACGGAAGACGCCTTTTCGAGAAACGTCGATATTTCTTCGAAGTATCTCGCGCTCAACGCTTTTTTCAAGTCGATTTCCTGTACGGTACGCGCCTTTCCATGGTACTCGCGCTCTGCGCTCTTCTTGTGACCATAGCCCAAGCTTAGCACGGTTTTGGCGATACTGAAGAACTTGATGACCTGACTTTTCTGACGAATCCAGAGCAGTATCTCGATCAATATTCCTTCGGAGAGAGTTTCGAGAGGGGCATTTTCGTTTTCCGTAAATACCCAGAATTCATCGGAAACCGTAACGAGCGACAGGCAGTCTTTCATGACCTCGGCTTTGGAATCTCCGTGCGCTCTGGTTGAGAGGTAGTATCCAAGGGCGTGTTCCGGGTTGATCGGAATCAAGCCGTTCCTGATGGCTAACTTGCGCATGCAATCGATGTAGATCATCTGGTCGCCGTCGAATGAGGTATAGACGGTTGGTCTAGACATATTTCCTCCTCGGAAACATTTGGTTGAAACGAAAATTTCGAAATCGTTCGATTTCTATGGATGTTAAAGAACAACATTGCACTGTATCAGGAAGTTCTCTTTCTGTCAAAGGGATTTCCATTGACTTTTGTTGCAGATCAGAGTACTTTCAAGTCGGGTTTCCAATCACCGAATGGGGTATTGAAATGATTGTCGGGCTTCTCGGATCAAGCTGCAGCGGGAAATCCTTTTTCCTTAAACTGCTTCGCGATGCGGGTTTCTATGTTCCTATGAGCGTTACCACCCGTCCACAACGAGAAGAAGAGATGTGGCATTTAAGGAACGTTGAAAAGCGGGAATTTGAGAAATTGAATGCTGGCGGTAGTTTGTGTTTCGTGACCGAAGCCTTCGGCAACTTGTATGCCTGCATGGAATTCTCGGAGGGAGCGGTTGACGGAGATGTGGCGATTATCATCACCAAGGGAAATATCCCCGAATTAAGAAAAGGTGGCGGCAGGGTGGTGAGAATTCTTCCTTCCGATCCACAGATGGCAATGGAAAAAATCCAACTGCTCAAGAGGGGGGATATGGAGCGGAGGCGAACAGAGTTGCTTGCAGATATTGCAGAATCTGATGGCGGTCTTGTGGACAGAGTCTTCTATAACGGGTATGACGCGGAGAGTTGTTGGCGATTTCTTGTTCTTATGGATGAATTAAGGCAGAAGAAGTAGAAAATTTTGCTCTTTTTCGAAATACGCCCCCCCCGATTCAAACTTTCGGAGGGGCATTTCACTTCAAATTATAGTCGGAATTTTACCGGGCACCTCGGTTTAGAGTTTTTTAGAAGGATATTCATATCGCTCGAGTCTGCTCTATAGTCATTCCCAACTCCTATCAATCGCGGATCTCTGCTATAATGAGGTTCCAACCGTGGAGCAGGGAGGCTACCAATGTTTTGAGTTTGATATCAAAAGAAAGACCCTGATTTATTCAGGGTCTTTGAGGTTTTTGTGGAGTTCTTCTTGGATGCGCGACTCAAGTTCTTGAGGATGGTCGCGGAAGCGGTCTTCGATGATGGTTGCGCCGTGGTGCGCTTCCGGATATTTTTTCCCTTTTCCCATGAGGAATCGTTCGTGGAGTTCATGAAGAAGGATGAATGGACGTTCTTTTTCGGAGAGAGCTTCTTCAATCCAGATTTCCCGCTCGGGAATCCAGGGGTAGACACGGTCGTGACCGCCGGCGTCGTATTCGAGGAAAACGAGGTCACGAACGAGTTTTCCGTCGACGATCCAAATAGTGAGTTGATCGGAGCTATAGGGAGCGAAGTGTTTCCGGTGGATTTTTTCAATAAGTGATGCCTGATGATTCTTGAGCGCGAGCATTTCCTTCGAGAGCGCTTCTTCGCGCTCTTTATGTTCGAATGTTGCGGCTATCGCCTCCGCTTTCTCGGGTTTTGCTCCGGTTTGCAGGAGGAGGTGTTCGGCAAAAAATCGATCGATGAAAAATCGGTGTTCGCGATGATCGGTATCGGCGTCGATCCAGAATTCGTCGATAGGAATGAAAGGGAAGTGCGCGCGCGAACCACTCTGCACGAAGTTCTCGTTCAGTTCCTTGCGGATGCGGCTCCCATCGACAATCCAGATGGAGGTGTTTCCGACGATGCCTATTTTTTTGAAGTGGAAGGGTGAAGTGTGTTGACGATCCATATCGACCGTATTATACATCAAGTGTGCACCGGTTGCATCCTTGTTCCTTTGAGAATGTTTTCGGAAAGGATTTTTTTGGAGGAAGTGTCAGATGAATGTCACGTTGCTTTTCTGTAGTGGGCCGAGCTTTTTGGAAATATCCGGATGTCGGTCGATGGTGAAGGTTTCTCGTTTTTGTGTTGAGTCGCGTCTCTTCTTCAAATATCCGAGAACTATTTCGGGATGGAGACTTCGCGAGATCTGGATTTCCAGGAAATTTTCTCGCCGCCTCTTGAAGGCGATGAAGCGCGCGCGAATACCACTCAATGAATCGCGAGTGGATTGTTCAGTCTTGATGGATGGAAATGGCATCTCTTTGGTGATAACGCCAAATGTGATGATTGCGGGGGGTTGCATGCTTCCGCTTTCTAATAGTTGTCTTCGGGTGAAAAAAGAGGAGGTTTATGAGGGTTGTCTGGAACAAGGATTCGGAAAAAAACCTCTGTTTCGAATATTTCCTTGCGCCAGAATTGTGGAAGCGTGTTCTCGTTAGAGTATGCCGGCAAATATATTTTGTCGGCTTTTTTATCGTGCAACGACAACCCCGAACACTTCCGCGGCACCGTGTTTTTTGAGTGTTGCGGCGCAGGTATCGATTGTCGATCCGGATGCGGCAACATCGTCAATAAGCCAGAGGCGTTTTCCGGAAACATCAAAGGGGATATCTGATTTCTTTCCATTGAGAGAAAAGGCGTTCTCAATATTGCGCTTTCGTCGATCTCGATCGCGTATGGACATTTGTGGCGCGGTGAATCGAGTTCGGATGAGCCAATGATGAAAGAGAGGAGGGGTGATATCCGAAGGAAGGTTTCTTGTCATAGCATCCGCGAGAAGGGCGGATTGATTCCATCCGCGCCATCGCTCTCGTCGAGGGTGAAGTGGAACCGGGAGAATGGCGTCGGGAAGAGGAATCTCTGATCGAAGAATTGATTCCGCGAGAATGGCACCGAGTGGCATTTCGAGATCGCGAATGAATCGATATTTGAACAGGTGAATGAGTCGCGATATGTTCGGATCATCATAGTGTGTTGCGGCGAAGATGCCGTCATGGGCGGATGTTCCGATACATTCGGAGCAGAGCTGTCCGGAAGGTGTCTCGCGAACGCCACAGCTCCCGCAAACCTGGGAAGATCGGCGCGGCAAGGAATGAAAGCATTCGGAACAGAGAATGGTCCCCGGTTTTTCGCACACGCCGCATGAGCGCGGGAAGAAGGCATCTTGGAGGAATGCGCCGACAGCGTGAAGAGAGGATGAGAGAGTCCGCATTACGTTCGCACGTGAAGAGTGTCTTTGGAGATGGTGGCTCGAACGGTTTCAGGGAATCGCTTCTTTGAAAGGAGGAGCTGTGACAGAGGGTCTTCCAGAAATTTTTGAATGGTTTTTCGGATGGATCGCGCCCCATCGTGTTCGGTGAGACTGTGTTTGGCAATGAATCGAGCGGTATCTTTGGGAAGTATGAATCGGATATGGTGTTGATCGAGATCGCTCTTCAATCGGAGGAGTTCTCGTGCGGCGATTTCCTCGAGGGCGTCCTGATTGAGTGGTTGAAAGACGACAGTGTGGTCAATGCGAGCGAGGAGTTCTGGTCGAATTTCTCGTTTTAGTTCCTCCAAGACGTCATTTTTTTGGGAATCAAAGGATGGTAATGCGGTGTTGTTGTGTGAGAATCCGAGCGCTTTTGTGTGTCGAAAAGAGGCGGAGCCGATATTGGACGTGAGAATGACGAAGCTTTCTCCGAAGTGCGCTTGTCGTCCCTCGGCGTCGGTGAGGACGCCTTCATCGAGTATTTGGAGGAGAAGATTTAAAATGTCCGGATGCGCCTTTTCGATTTCATCAAAAAGGACGACCGATGCCGGGTGGTGACGGAGGTGTTCCGTGAGTGTTCCGCCTTCTCCGTATCCGACATAGCCGGCGGGTGATCCGAGCATTTGCGCCATATGGTGGCGCTCTCGAAATTCGCTCATATCAAAACGAATAAACGATTTTTTTCCTTCAAACAGAACGTCTGAAAGCGTGTGTGCGGTGAAGGTTTTTCCGACGCCGGAAGGCCCGAGGAAGAGAAATGATCCGCGCGGACGATGAGCGACTCTTCCAATGTCGAGGAATGAACGCATAACAGAACGGGAAAGCAGGGTGATAGCCGTTTCCTGACCGACGATTCGCGCCGAGAGTGTAGAGAGGAGAGTATTGACGCGAGAGATGTTGCTTGAGTCAATTTTTTCTCTTGGTGTTCCGGAAAGAAGCGATACCGCTTCGGCAACGAGTTCGCCGGAGAGGGTGAGCTTTTGTTTTTTTTCTCGTTTTTCCGCCTCTTCTTCGAGGAGCTGAAGCTGATGGTCAATGGCGTTTTCTTCCGAGCGGATTCGTTCCGCTTCTTCAAAGTTCTTTTCTCGTAAAAATCGCTGTTTCACTCCCTTCAGTTTCTCTTTCGCCTGCATAAGCTCAGATCGGTTGAAGGTTGTTTCTTGGTCCCGTTCCTTTCGGCGGAGGAGTGCCGATGCTTCATCAAGAAGGTCGAAGGCCTTGTCGGGGAGAAATCGCCCATGGAGGTGCCGAATGCTCAAGGATACTGCGGCGCGAATGGCGTCGTCGCCGATAGTGAGGTGATGGTGCTTCTCGTATCCCGCACGGCTTTCCCTCAGTATGTGGAGGGATTCTTCCGGGCTTGGTTCGGCGATGCGAATAACCTGAAAACGGCGTTCGAGTGCGGAGTCTTTCTCGATATGCCGTTTATATTCGGTGAAGGTGGTGGCGCCGATACAGCGGATTTCTCCCCGAGCGAGTGCGGGCTTCAAGATATTGGAAGCATCGAGACTTCCGCTCGCGTTTCCGGCGCCGACCAAGGTGTGAATCTCATCGATAAAAAGAATAATTTCCGGATGATCCTTCGCTTCTCGGATGATGTCTTTGAGGCGCGCTTCAAATTCGCCGCGGAAGCTTGTGCCTGCGACGATAGCGGCAAGATCGAGGAGGAGGATGCGTTTTCCTTCGAGAGAGGAACCCGCCTTTCCTTCTTTCATAAGTTGTGCGATCGCTTCGACGATGGCGGTTTTTCCGACGCCGGGATCCCCGACAAGGAGGGGATTACTCTTGGTTTTTCTTGCAAGTGTACGGAGGATACTTTCCATCTCTTTGTGCCGAGGAGAAAATCCGGAAAGGGGCTGATCGATACCGAGTGGAATGCCAAATTGATTGAGGGCGGGCATATCTCCGTCGGAAGCGTTTTCGTCGGAAGAAAATCCCAAGAGGGGAAATTCGAATAGTCGAGAGAATCCGGGAAGTTTCGGAAGAGAGAAGGGTGTTTCCGGCGAAACCGGGTCATTATCATCGGATTTTTTTCGGTGCGAGAGGAGTTCGGCGATATCCCCATCCTTCGATTCGGCAAGTGCGTGCACGAGGTGTTCGCTCCCGACATAGGGGTAGGAAAATCGGTGAGCGAGCAGGAATGCATTGGCGATAATGGTTCTGGTTTCCGGAGAGAAAGCGGGTTCATCTTTGAGGATTTCCGATGGTTTTTCAACGATTTCCGTGCCGAGGATATCGGCAATATGCGTCTCGGTTATGCCAAATTGACGAAGGAGTGTCTTCCCGAGACTGTTTTTTTCGAGCACGATGGCGGAGAGGAGGTGTATAGGGAGAACCTGAGGGGATTTTCTTTCTCGGGCGACATCAAAAGATTTCCGGAGTATGTGCCGGGCGTGGAAGCTGAGTTTTCCGAAAAATTCGGGCGCTTGACGGATGTTTTTCATCGGTTCATTGTATTTTCTTTGGAGGGAACTGTCAATTTGATTGTCGTTCGTATGTTCCATAACGCGGCGTATTTTTGGCAGGTTTCCGAGTGTGGTATACTGTGGGAACAGAGGTGAGATAGCGTGCTTCTGTTTCATAAAAATGCATATGTTTGGTATAAATAAGCCTCATTTTCTCGGGATTGATTTCGGGACATCCTATATCAAGGCGGTTGAACTCACACTCAAAAACGGTCTTCCGGTTTTGGCGAATTACGGTCATATCGAAATGAGTTTCACGGAGGGTCGCGACGCCTTGTTTCCGGCACAGTCTCCGGAAAATATGATTCGCGAACACTTCAAAGCGCTTCTCGAAGCGCTCCATCCCGTTTCGAAAACAATGAATTTGGCACTCCCGGGATTTAGCGGGCTCATAACGCTGATCGAGCTTCCGCTTATGAAGCCGGAAGAATTGGAGCAGGCGATACCGTTTGAAGCGCACAAATATATTCCTTCTCCGCTTGAAGAAGTTGCTTTTAGTTGGGAAGTTCTTTCCAGCTCAAAGGGAAGCGGGGGAATTCAGGAAAAGAAGGTGATGGAAGTGCTTCTCGTTGCCGCGCTTCGAAAAGAAGTGGCGAAATATGAGCGCTATGTTGTAGATACCGGTCTAGCGGTCGATTTATTGGAGCTGGAAATATTTCCTCTCGTTCGATCGATTGCGGGTGACAAAACCGGTATGGTCTTGGTTGTGGATATCGGCTCGCGAGCGACCAATCTGGTACTTACTCAAAACGGTGAGATTCGACTGAACCGAAGTCTGAACGCCGGTGGCAATGAAATCACCTCGACGCTCGCGGAGAGTTTTCATGTTTCGTGGGAGCGCGCCGAGGAGTTGAAGCGGGGGACAAAGGACTTTTTGAACAACCGCGAATCTTCGCTCGCGTTCTCATCTCTAGATCTTGTGACAAGCGAGATTTCTCGAATTTTGCAAATGCACGCTACTAAGCATGCTTCTGATCCGGTGCGAGAAATGGTACTCTCCGGCGGAACGGCACGGATGCAGGGATTGTCGAGCTATTTTTCAAATTTGTTTCATATTCCCGTGTCGATTGCCGATCCATGGAGAGGTGTTCAGTATGATGATGCTCTGCGATCGTCGCTTGATCGTCTCGGACCCTCGTTTTCGATTGCGATCGGACTCGCTCTTGGCGGAGTTGAGCGATACCGAAAGAAATAGCCGGAACTTGACACGCCACCCATTTTTAGAGAAAGAGTAGTGATGTGGTATACTGAAAAAGAAGTGAACGCGTTTTCAAAAATTAAGAGCGAAATAAAAATCATCATACTATGTCTCAGATAAATCTTTTGTCGGGCAGTGAGGCGGCGAATCGTCCCCAACCAAAAGGAGGGAGTAGCTCGATTTTTCTTTCACTTTCTCTTCTTGTTGTTGTTTTCGGAGCGTACTTCGGTCTCCTCTTTTATAAGGAAATGCTTCAAAAATCATTTGATGCCAAGGAGGCGGAGAGTGTTGAAATGAAAAAGCGAATTTCCGGCGAGAAAGCGGATCGGGTTTCGGATTTTTTTGATCGTATCACAGTGATTGATGCGAACTTGAAGGTAACTGCCGAATCACCAAACGCTCCGCTTGCCGAGATAGAGCAAAAAATGGTCCCAACTGCGAACATCTCCTCCTACAAGTATGACGCAGAAGAAGGTTTGGTACAGACGGTGATCGCGGCGGATTCCTTTCGAGCGGTCGCTGAGCAGATTGTCGCGTTCAAGGAGGCGTTCTCTTCCGTTATGGTCGAAGGCGATACTCGAGTGGGGGTGGACGGGAAAATAATGGCGACATTGGTTATTATCCCGTAAGAATCGAAGGAATGATGGAAGTCGGGAGAGTTTTTTTGATGAAGAGTAATACGCAGTAAAAACAAAATGTTATGAAAGTGAAATTGCTTCTTTTTCCTCTTTCTATTGTAATCGCTTTGGCTCTGGGGATTTTTTGGATACAACCGATGGCATCGGAAGCACTTATGCTTCGTGCCAGGGTAAATACGGCGCAAGAAAAATTGGACAAAATAAGTCAGGTGGTTTCGAATATCGATAGGCTTGATAGAAATCTGGATGAGAACAGTGGAAACGAAGCCCTGGTTCGAACCTATCTCCCGGAGAAGGGAAGCGATGATCGAATACTTGATGAGGTGAATTTTTTGGCAGGCGACTCCGGTCTCCTTCTTTTGGCAACCGGTATGGATCGGGTGTCGAGCGAAGCGGCGATCGCCGCCCAAGCGGCAAGTGAAGCGGCGGCAGACAAAGCGGAACTCGACAGCGCATCGGCTTCTCGGGGACTCATTGCCTCCGATTCTTCCGCATTGACTCTTCCGGTTTTCGTTTCCTCATCTCCGATGAGCCGTACTCGATCTGTTGATGTTTCCATTTCCGTATTTGGGAAATATGAACAGATACGGGATTTCGCGGATCGTATCTATCATGCCAATCATTTTCAGCGATTCTTGTCGGTTGATATCAAGAAGAAAGAGGCAAAGAAAGAGGGTGATGCCGCCCCTGAAACGGCTCCAGATGTGCTTGAAGGCAACATCGTGGTTCGCTTCAGTTTTTTGCCGACAGCACATGTTTCAGAAGGGTCGTTCCTGGTCGCCTTTGACCGATCTTCATTTGACTTCGGTTCGGTGCAAGATCTTCGTGCTCGGGCAACCCGGGATGTTTCGCCGCTTATCGTCGCTCCAACTCCTCGACCCAACCCGTTCCTCCGGTAATTGAAGAGATCTTTCTGCTATGGATCAGATACTTCAATCGACCCCCTCTTTCGGTTTGGCACCTTCTTCGAAGCGCGTGAAGGAGGGATCCGGGGCTGAGCGAGACCCGATTGTTCTTTCCCAGAAGTTGTCTGGGAAAAAAGTGGAACGACGGGTTTTGACGTTTATCGCCGAAGAAGCCGCGAAGCGGTATCGTATGGTTCCTTTCGATCGGGAAGGGGCTATTTTTCGTGTTGCCATGACCAATCCTCAGGATCTGGAAGCTTTGAATGTGCTTCGTTTTTTGTCTGAAAAGGAAGGGGTTGAGGTGGAGACGTATCAGGTAACGGAAAAAGACATCGACGGACTTATCGCACAGTACTCGGGAGCGGAACAGGCGCTTTCGGCAGCCATCCAATCTCTCAAGGATGACGATATTATCGAGGAGTCAACCGTATCGACCGGCGAGGATAAAGGAATGTTTCAGGATGCTCCGATTGCAAAGTTGGTACAGGTAATGATCGGACACGCGATTGACGGGAGGGCGAGTGATATCCATATTGAGCCGATCGAGGGAAATTATCGAGTACGCTTCCGTGTTGACGGAGTGCTGTATGCCTCGCTCATCCTCCCCGTGTCGGTTGGGAAGGCGGTCGTGTCTCGAATCAAGATTCTCTCCAATCTTAAAATTGATGAAAAACGCAAACCGCAGGACGGGCGCTTTCGGGTGAGCGAACGCGGAACCGTGATCGATCTTCGTGTTTCGACACTGCCGGTTGTCGAGGGTGAAAAAGTGGTAATGCGCGTTCTTGATAAGTCGGCGGGACTTGCCGATCTGGAGAAGATGGGGCTTTCCGGAAGAAATCACGAGGTACTCCTCCGGAAAATAATGGAGCCGTACGGTATTATTCTGATGACCGGTCCGACGGGGTCGGGAAAGTCGACGACGCTTTACGGGTTTCTGAATATTCTCAACAAAGAAGAGCGCAATATCATAACCCTTGAGGATCCGGTGGAGTATTTTTTGGACGGTATCAATCAAAGCCAGGTAAAACCGGAGATCGGCTATACGTTTGCGAGTGGTCTCCGGTCTATTCTCCGACAGGATCCCAATGTGATTATGGTGGGAGAGATCCGTGACAGCGAGACGGCGGAGCTTGCCATTCATGCCGCACTTACGGGGCATCTTGTTTTTTCAACGTTGCATACCAATGACTCAATCGGGTCCATCCCGCGGCTTATTGATATGGGAATTGAGCCGTTTTTGCTCGCCTCATCGATTCAAGCGGTTGCCGCTCAACGGTTGGTCCGTCGTATTTGCGAGCATTGTCGCGAGGAGGCGAAGGTTTCGGAAAAAATCCTTTCAAATATTCGCGCGTTTCTTGCGGATGTGTCCAAAGAGGAGGCGAATCGGTATCATGTGCGCCTCGATGGTCCGCTCACTTTTTTTTCGGGTCATGGGTGTTCGGAATGTAACAACTCGGGATACAAGGGTCGGATAGCGGTTCATGAAGTGTTGGAGGTGACGGATGCTCTCCGGACGGTTATCGCGGAAAAGCGCGGAAGCGAGACGGAGGTAAGGGAGATCGCTCGCAAGCAGGGAATGACGAGTATGAAACAGGACGGACTCTTAAAGGCGCTCCGCGGGGATACGACGATTGCCGAAGTGGAACGCGTCACCGAGGGAGCGGCATTGGTGGATGAAGAGTGATGGAATTTTTGGCGATAACTCGCATTAATGAACTCCTTATGAATGCGGTGGATATGAAAGGGAAAAAGATCCTGATTGTCGAAGATGATTTTTTTGTAAGCGATATTTATCAGACGAAATTTAGTCATGAGGGGTGTATGGTGTCAGTCGCGAATGATGGGGAAGATGCTTTGAAGTTGTTGCGGGAAGGTCTTCTTCCCGACATCATTCTTCTCGATATCATTATGCCGAATATGGACGGGCGAGAATTTCTCGAAGCGATGAAGAATCTTCCGAACGCCGATTCATTTCCGGTTCTCGTGCTTTCCAATCTTTCACAAAAAGAAGATATCGACGGAACGAAGGCGCTTGGCGCCAAGGACTATATCGTAAAGTCGCACCTTACTCCGACGGAAGTTTTCAATCGAGTCGTTGAGTTTCTCGCAAAAGGAAAGGTATGATAAAATAGAGAACAGAATTGTAAATGACAAGTGATAAATCACAAATTTCAAAATAATTTCTCAAATTTTTCAATTTCAAAAATTCAAACGTTGTTTTGAAATTTACCGTTTGAAATTTATCATTTTTTTGCTATGGATCTTCGCTACGAACAACGAATGAAAGGGATATTGCTCCTTGTGGGGCAAGAGGGAGCGTCCGATTTGCACTTGGCGGTCGGGAGGCATCCGATGCTTCGCATTGATGGAAAGCTCGTTCCTATTACGCGCGAGAGTGTTTTGACGCCGGACGATGCTCGCGGCTTGGCGGACGTCCTTCTTCGTGAAGAGAATAAAAAGGAACTCCTCGAAGAGGGGCAGACGGACTTTTCTTACAATTTTGAAGACAAGGCGCGCTTTCGAACCAATGTTTTTTTTCAAAAGGGCTATGTGAGTGTGACGATGCGGTTTGTCGGGGAGCGCATTCGGACGCTCGAAGAGTTGAATATGCCGCCGTCACTCTATGATTTTACGCGACAGTCTCAGGGACTTGTCTTGGTCGCGGGTCCGGTCGGACATGGGAAATCGACAACGCTCGCGGCAATGATCGACTCCATCAATCATAATCAAGACAAGCACATACTTACCATCGAAGATCCGATTGAATATGTGTATGTTCAGGATCACTGCATCATCAATCAGCGCGAGGTTGGACAAGATGCCAAAGATTTTTCAAAAGCGCTTCGAGCCGTCTTTCGCGAAGACGCCAATGTGGTTCTCTTGGGCGAGCTTCGCGATTTGGAAACGATGGCGACGGCGATGACGGCCGCCGAGACGGGACACCTCATTTTTGCAACACTCCATACCAATGACTCTTCGCAGACGATTGATCGCGTGATCGATGTTTTTCCGGCGTATCAGCAAAATCAAATCCGAGCGCAAATGGCAAGCGTTCTCCTCGGCGTCATCTCACAGCGTCTCCTTCCGAGAATCGGCGGCGGACGCATTCCGGCGATTGAGATTATGATCAAAAATCACGCGGTTGAGAACCTGATTCGTGAAAACAAAACCTTCCAAATCGACAGCGTCATCGAAACGAGTCTCAAGGATGGTATGATTTCGATGGACCGGTCGCTTGCGGACTTGGTTCAGCAGGGACTCGTGGATGTGGAAGACGCCTTTCGATATGCCAAGAATCGCGATTATTTTCGTATGCTTGTGGGTGGAAAATCGTAAGAGCGTGTCTAAAAGAGTCTGTTTTTCTGGGAAAAATCATTTTTTTGCTTGTCTTCCACTTCGTTCGAAAGCCGCAAAAAAACAATTTTCCCCAGAAAAACGTTCAAACTTCCAATCTCGTGAGTCTTTTAAGACGGGTTCTAAGTGTTGTACATTGCACGAAAAATGAAATATTAAAAACAAAGTTTTCACGCTATGCGCTATATATTTACCGCCAAAGATGCGGAAGGAAACGTAAAAAAGGGAACCGTTGACGCGCTTGATCGCGATCTTGCGGCGAATCTTCTTCAGCGGAACGGTTTGGTGCCGGTTTCCATTGATCGCGAGAGTGCCGGATTTTCTTTTGAGCGAGAGATTCAGAAAATGCTCGATCGTGTGACGCAGAAGGAACTGATGATTTTTTTTCGTCAGCTCTCGACGCTGATCGAGGCGCGCGTTCCGGTCGTAAGTTCGCTTCACGCGATCGCCGATCAGGCGGAAAATCGTTACCTCCAGATCATTATCAAAGAGGTGGCGGATGATCTCGAGGATGGGATGGCGTTTTCGGAAGCGCTCGGTCGCTTCCCGGATGTTTTTTCGCCGCTCGTTATCAATATGGTGCGATCCGGTGAAGTTTCCGGAAATTTACAAAAATCAGTCTCCTTCATTGCCGACAATATCGAACGCAACTATCTTCTCACGTCTCGCGTGAAGGGCGCACTCTTCTATCCGGGATTTGTCGTGTCGGTCGCGATTATTATCGGCTTTATCGTCGTTTCGTTTATTCTCCCTCGGCTCACGGCGATGATCAAAGAGCTTGGTGTCGATATCCCGTGGTATACGCAGATTGTTATGGGTGTGGGTGATTTTATGAATTCGTACTGGTGGGCGGTACTTCTTATCGGTATCGGAGTGGTTGCCGGTCTGGTCTTCTATGCGAAGAGCGAGGATGGTCGGCGGGAATGGAATCATATCCAACTCAAAATTCCGGTCATCGGAACGCTCCTTCGTTATGTCTACATTGCGCGCTTCGCCGACAATTTGAGTGCGCTTCTTTCGAGCGGTATCCCGGTCGTTCGGGCGCTCCACATCGTTTCCGACGTGGTGGGGAATACCGTGTATCAATCGGTGATTCTTCGCGCCGCCGATGAAGTGAAAACGGGGAAAACGATCAGCTCGGTCTTTGCACGCTCTCCCGAAATTCCTCCCATCGTCTCTCGTATGCTCTCTATCGGCGAAGAGACGGGAAAGATGAATCATGTGCTCGACAGCACTTCGCGCTTCTATAGTCAAGAAGTTGACAATATCACGCGGAACTTGACATCGCTCATTGAACCGGTTTTGATTGTTTTCCTCGGTATCGGTGTGGGTATTCTCGTGGTTTCTGTTATAATGCCGATATACAATATTACGGGATCGTTCAAATGAGTCTTGAATCGGATGTGAATAAAAGTAACTCTTTTAGTTTGCTACTATATGAAGAGACAGTTAGGCTTTACTCTTATTGAGCTCCTGGTCGTTATCGCCATTATTGGAATTCTGGCTTCTATAGTGTTGGTAAGTTTAAATAGTGCTCGAGAGAGGGCTAAAATTGCAAATTTTAAGCGAGTGACACATTCAATGCAGACAAGGGCAATAGAGGAGTGTGATAGCGGGGTGTTAGATTTTTCGTCATGGCTAGATATTCCAAGTATTATTGATTCTGACAATATTGTTGAAAATTTCCCGCAGAGCTGTGGACCAGGCGCTGGGCTCATCTTTGAATTTTCGATCCCTTCGACACCTGGATTCTTAGAAACGGACTGTACTGCCGTTATTGATCAAACAGGAATAACAAGTTTTGATACATGTAGCTAGCTTACTGTTTATTATTGGAAAATAAATGGAAAGGGGGTGAGAAGATATGAAAAAAACAAAAGGTTTTACTCTCATTGAACTTTTGATCGTTATTGCGATTATTGGAATTTTGGCATCTATTGTATTGGTTAGCTTAAACAATGCTCGAACGCGAGCTCAAGTGGCCGGCTTTAAGTCTGCTGCTTCGAGCGTTGTTCCTGCCGGGATACTGGAATGTGAAGATGGCGCAGGAAACGTCTCTACTGTCGCTGAAGTTGCTGCTCTTCCTGGTGTTAATATCACTGCTGGTGGAGCGTGTGCTGCAGATGGATCGTTTGCTCAAATAACAGCGAGTCCTGAGGCTCCCTACGCCGCTGCAACAGTGTGTAATGGAACACTTATCAACCAGACTGGGGCTACTTTTCCGGCTGGTTGTTAGTTTTGTATGTTAGGAGTCTACGCGGGAGCCCCGATGTATCGGGGCTCTTTGTGTTTTTTCGAGCTTTTGTATTGGCGGGAATCGCAGAGTGAGCGCGGAAGTTCACGCGCGGAGAAACAATTCGGACAGGGTCGTAAGTCTCTTCCTGCA
>CAZJZN010000017.1:16160-17960 GCA_964550545.1 uncultured Bdellovibrionales bacterium | reverse complement strand
CCTCCTCATTCATTCGACTTTTCTCGCTTATTCCCCTACAATAGAACTCAGAAACGAACGATCTATTCCCTATCATTTCACTATGACCGCTTCGCAAAATGCCACACGAAAAGAAACCGTCGGTGTCGTGGGACTTGGATATGTCGGACTCCCGCTCGCTGTCCGCGCAAGAGAAAAGGGATATGATGTCATCGGTTTTGATCTCGACGAATCAAAAAACGCTCGTATCAACGCCGGGAAAAGTCCCATCGAGGATCGGTATCTCTCGGATATGCTTCCACGATATCCCTTCCTCGCTACGTCCGATCCGAAACTCCTGAAGAGAGCCGACATCGTACTCATCTGCGTTCCGACGCCCGTCGACGAATTGCACAATCCCGACCTCGCGCCCGTTATCGGCGCCGCAAGCGCCGTCGCCAACAACTTCAAAAAGGGCGCCCTCGTTGTCCTCGAATCAACCGTCAATCCCGGCGTTTCCGAAGAAATCGTGGCGCCCATTTTTGAAAAGGCGGGGTTCCGGATCGGGCGCGATGTTTTTATCGCTCACTGTCCCGAACGCATCAATCCCGGAGACGAAGTCTGGAATGTCACCAACATTCCTCGCGTCGTCGGATCATTCGATCGGACAGGACTCCAGCGAGCGCTCGGTTTTTACCGATCTATCGTCGACGGAGAAATTCGCCCGATGAAGTCCATCCGAGAAGCGGAAGCGGTGAAGGTTGTCGAGAACTCTTTCCGCGATATCAATATTGCCTTCGTCAACGAACTCGCACGATCTTTCGACAAACTGGATATCGACGTAAAAGACGTGATCCTCGGCGCTTCGACCAAACCTTTCTCATTTATGCCGCACTTCCCTTCCTGCGGTGTCGGCGGTCATTGTATTCCCGTCGACCCCTACTACCTCATCGAACGCGCCAAGCGTGCGGGATTCGATCACAAATTTCTCCGCTTGGCACGCGAGATCAACAACGATATGCCAAGCTACGCCGTTGAACTTCTCCAGGACGCCCTCAATGTCGTAAAGCTTCCCGTAAACGGCACGACCGTCGGCGTCCTCGGCATTGCCTACAAAGCCAATATTGACGACGTCCGCGAATCGCCCTCCATCCAAATTATCGAGCATCTCAAGCGGCACGGCGCAAAAGTTGAAACCTTCGACCCGCATATTCCGGCACAATCCAGCGCAAAGTCACTCGACGCGATTCTTAAAAAATCCACCGCCCTCATCCTTGCGACCGACCACCGAGAATTCAAGGACACTATCACGCCCACCCTCCTCAAAAAACACCATATCAAAGTCTTCATTGACGGCAAAAACGCCTTTGATAAAAACGCTTTTAAAAAATCAGGCATCACCTACAAAGGAATCGGACGGTAAATCAAGGAGCAGGGAGCAATGAACAAGGGACAAAAGAAATCAAAATCGCTCCCCGTCCCCTATGTATTGTTCCCTGCTTATTGTTAATTGATTATGTTTCACCTCATTCGTCTTGCTATTTGGATCGTTGGTCTCTCGGTTATCGGAAGTTTCCTTTTGAATTTTTTTGACCGAGAAATAGACTGGAAGTACGTGGAAGAAAGCAAAAGTCGTTGTTTCGGCGTCGCACTCGAATGCCAAAAGACCATCCAAGAAGAAGGCGCCGAAAACGCCCGCTGTCCCGTCGCCTGTTTCGAGTTCGACAAACTGGTGAAGAAAAAATGAAAAAAAGAAAATCCCCCTTCGCGTCATTCCCGCCTCCGCGGGAATGACGGGGGTAGAAATTCTTCGGAAAAATAAACACGTAACGTTCTCCATTC
>CAZJZN010000017.1:0-16060 GCA_964550545.1 uncultured Bdellovibrionales bacterium | reverse complement strand
CTCATCATCAACATTCCCGCCTACAACGAAGCGGAAAAAATCGGCGAGACGATTCGACGGATTCCGCGTTCATTTGAGGGAATCGATGAAGTCGTTATACAAGTCGTGGACGACGGCTCGACCGACCACACCGATCGTGTCGCGCGGGACGCGGGCGCAGATCGCGTCGTCATACACGCGCGCAATATGGGACTTGGGAAAGCGTTTCGCACTTCGGTCGAAGCGGCACTCGAAGCGGGCGCCGACATTATGGTCAATATCGACGCCGACGGACAATTCGATCCCAATGATATCAAGACCCTCCTCGCTCCCATCCTCTCGGGGGAAGTCGATATCGTAAGCGCCGACCGCTTCGGAACGCGCGAAGCCAAAAATATTCCCCTCATCAAGGACAGCTTGAATCGTCTCGCGGCGCGACTCATCTCGAGTTTCCTCAAAACTCCCATTCAGGATCTCACCTGCGGCTTCCGCGCCTATAATCGCGAATCACTCCTTCGACTCAACCTCCTCGAAAACTTCACCTATACGCAGGAAGTCATCATCGACGCGATCGGCAAGGGACTGAAAATCGTCTGGATTCCGGTCGAAGTCACCTACTTCACCGATCGGAAATCCAAAATGACCAAAAGCATCCTGCGCTACATCCGCCAAAGTTCGCGCATTATCGTTCGCGCCGTCCGCGACGTCCGCCCGATGAAGTTTTTCGGCATCCCGGGATTTTCCCTCATTGCCATTGCCGGAATTCTTTTTCTTGCCTTCCTTAGTCTCTACTTCCAGGATTTCAAAATTTCCCCCTACCGCAACTATCTCTTCTTTGCCGCTATTTCTTTCGTGATCGGCCTCCAATTCGTCGTCTTCGCCCTCCTTGCCGATATGGTCAAATCCAACCGCCGCCTCATCGAAGAACAGATGTACCTCGCCAAGAAAACGCGTTATACAAAAAATGATAAATGATAAATTTCAAAATCATTTCAAAAATTTGAGTATTCGAAAATTATTTTGTCATTTGGAATTTATCATTTGAAATTCTCTTCCCGTTATGTCCCTCCGCATCCTCTTCATCTCTCGAGCCTATCCGCCAATTGTGGGCGGAATAGAAAATCACAATCACGCCCTCTCGATATGGCTCGGGAAACGCGCTTCGGTGACAACCATCGCGAATCGATTCGGGAAGTTATTTCTGCCGATTTTTTTGCCCTACGCACTCATCAGAGCGCTCGTATGCGCGCGCCGCTTTGATGCGATCCTCTTGGGAGATGGCGTTCTCTCTGTTGTCGGGTGGGCGGTCAAGTTTTTCTACGCAAAAAAAGCGGTCATTTCTGTCGTTCACGGACTCGATATCACGTACCCCTTCTTTCTCTACCAAGCTCTCTGGGTTCGCGTTTTTCTTCCGAAACTCGACCGACTGATCGCGGTCGGCAATGAAACGATCCGTATAGGCGAAGAACACGGCATTCCAAAGGATCGCTTCATATTTATCCCGAACGGAGTCGACACATCGGCACACTTTCATCCGGAATATACCCGAAAGGATCTCGAGGGCATCATCGGAGACTCCCTCTCGGGGAAGCGAGTACTTCTCACTTCGGGACGCCTCGCAAGGCGGAAGGGCGTCGCCTGGTTTATACGAAATGTCCTTCCCATCCTTCCGGAAACAACCCTCTATGTCGTCGCCGGAGACGGCGCCGATCGAGAAAATATCCAGTCAGCCATCGAAGAAACCAAGCTCTTCACACGCGTAAAGCCACTTGGATACGTGAGCGATCGCGCTCGGGATATCCTCATGAACACCTGCGATCTCTTTGTCCAGCCCAATATCCGCATTCCAAATGATATCGAAGGGTTCGGCATTTCCGTCATTGAGGCGGCGTCCTGCGGCATCCCCGTCATTGTTTCTCGCCTCGAGGGACTGAAGGACGCGATCGCCGACGGCAAAAACGGCGTCTTGGTCGAACCGGAAAACGCCGCTCCCTGGAAAGAAACCATCGAACGATTCTTGAACGACGATGTGGCGCGGAAAACATTCGGGACAAAAGCAAGAGACTACATCTCTCGGCACTTCGACTGGGGAACGATCTCTACCTGCTACCTCGGCGCCATCCAAGAAACCGTTGCCGCGACGACCGGGGAAAGAGAACTGAAGCGAAAGAAGTATTAAAAACAGAAGCTTCCTATGTTTTCATTCGAAATACTCTTCAACCATTTCGCGTTTCTCCTTTCCGTTTTCGGACTCTTTTTTGTTCCTGGAGCACTATGGATTTCTTTCTTTGAGCGTCGCGTTCACACACGTTCACTCTTCCGACTCGAATACGTCGTCATCTCCTTTGCCGTCAGTCTCGCTCTCCTTGATTTCGGAATGATGGCGCTTGCCGGACTCGACATACCGCTCTCGAAATTCTCCCTATTCGCTTTTGAAGGGCTCGTCATTTCGATACCGATATTCACCCTCCTTCGGCAACAATGGAAACAAAGAAAGGAAGCTTCGAATACCGAAAAAAAACTCACCGACATCGGCTTTACGAAAAAAGAATCGCTCTTCTTTATTGGAACGCTCCTTCTCACCCTCTTCCTCAAGTCGGTCTTTCTGTGGAATACCATTCTTCCCACATCAACCGATCTGGGACACCATATGTATTGGGCAAAAACAATCGCTGAGTCCCGCTCGATTCCCGAATACCAAAAGATTGATATCGCTTTTAAGAACAATGAGAACACGCTCACGGCACCCGAACCAATCGACGACTTCATTATTGGCGAGCATCTCCCCTTCGCCGCGATCTCGATCGTCTCGGGCGAGGATGTTCGATCGTCGTTTCCCTCAATATTTCTTCTTCTCGTCAATCTCCTCGCACTCCTCTCGCTCTCTCTCCTTGCCTACCGACTGTTCGAGGGAATGCTCGGATCAAAAACGCTCGCCCGTCGCGGCATGATGATCACTCTTTTCCTCGCCGGTCCCCTATGGGCACTTTCCTCGCCGGAAGCAAAATACGTGAGCGGTGGCGTTATTGGAAATCTTATCGGAAATTTTCTTATTCCGATTTCCATCCTCACGCTCTTCCGTGCGCTCCAAGAAAAAAGCGCCGCATTCTTCGCGCTCGCTCTTCTCAGTATGGGGACACTTGCTTTCACGCACCATCTCTCGACGCTGATTTTTCTTTTCATTGCCCTCTTTTCATTTATTGTCTTTCTCGTTCTCTTCCGAAAAGACGCGTTCCTCCACATTGCCGGATGGCGCCGAATGTTTCTCTCGCCGGCGCCGATACTCATCGCCATGTTTCTTTTCAGTTTCGCCATTTTTGTGTACGCGCCGACCTACCTTGATATTGCCGCCGTCGATACGGCGCTCGGCAGTCCCTCCAAGGGAACCCGCGAGGGACTCGAATTTTCCGAACTTGCAATCGGTGTCGGAAGCGCTCGCCTGGGACTCGAGCTTCTCGGTATCGGATTCATCCTCCTTTCTTCGGCGAGGCGGACACTCGCAGGAGCGGTCGCAATCGGCTGGAGCGGCGGACTGCTCATTATGTCCCTCTTCCCCGAAGCGGTGTTTCTTGATATCCCATCAAATCGCGTCGCCACCTACGGCACCTTCCCCGCCGCGATCCTCTCCGCTTTCGCACTCCTCTCTCTCTTTTTTAAAAAAGACGCATTCGTGCAAAGGAGCCTTCGCACGCGTCGCCTCTTTCAGTGGTCATTCTCGCTCCTCTTCATCTCCGTCATCGTCGGCGGATTCTTCGACAATGCCGGCGCACTCCCGGAGAGTACCAATGCCCGCGAAGCCGTGCAGACTTTCGCCGCTTCGGAGTGGCTCGTAAAAAGAACCGCACCTGACGAATGGATCCTCAAGGATCACAATTACCTCGTCGCCGATTCCTGGATGAAACTCTTCTTCCTGCGCGACTATTCCTACCCCCTCTCACGCGGCTACTTCCGCCGTTACACGGACGAAGTGACGCCTCGCGAACAGTGCACTCTCCTGATGATTTCCGCCCCCAATACGCCCAAAGGACAATCGTGTTTCGAAAGCACCGGTGTCGACACGATTGTCGTCAATCCCCGCTACGACGCCGTCCAATTCAACAAAGCCAAAGATATGTCCCTCCTCTATGTCTCGGACAGCATCGCGGTATATAAGAAGACAGAATAATTCACTATATATGTCACCCGACCTTCGTCATTCCCGCGAAGGCGGGAATCCCGTGCCTACCGGCAGGCAGGCAGTCACCACCAACTAAACGTAACGTCCTAACGAAAAAATCTGTGGCGTATTTTCTAAAAGCGAGTGGAACCTGGATCCCCACCTTCGCGGGGATGACAAAAAAACCTATGAAAGACTCTTCCTTCCTCATCATCTTCGCCGTTCTCTTTGTCATCGCCTCGACGACACTTGCTTTCCGCGAGAATTTCCTGCACGATCCAGCGAATCACGACTGGTGGTCGCTTTCATTCGCCTCGGAAGGAGAGATCGACGGCAGTTTTTCCGTCATCAATTATGGCGCGACCAAAACATTTTTCTACGAAGCAACCCTCGACGACACCACCGTCGAATCCGCATCATTTACCGTAAGTGGCGGGAATGGTCAAACTATCATCATCCAAAACCCCGATAAAAAACTCGCCCGCGTCACCGTCTGGATCGAAAACGAAACAAACAAAGAAAGCAAAGAGTTGGAAAAAAGGAAAGAGATTTATAAGAGAGGGGAAAAATAGAATGGAGAATAAGGAATGAAGAATAAGGCTTTGAGAATTAAAAAGAGCGGGGGTAACATATACTATGTCACCACACCGCTCAAACCTACAGTGCATCCCTACTCGGGAACGGTTATAACCCTCCATGCAACAATATCTCGAACAGGTCCTTGGCTTTCCGTGTCCGTGAGGACAATAATACGCACTATCCGAAATCGACCTTGGTGGGACCAAACCTCCCACCCAAGTTGAAACGGCAGTTCCGGGCCGTCGATACGCACAGCGAGAAAGGGCACTCCTTGATCGCCATCAGATACGGTATAGAATCGTGCATAACGGTGGGTCATTTCAATTCCTCCAATTTTTTGTCAGCAGCAGAAGAATCTCTCACTATCTGTGCATAGTTAATCTCAAAGGAAAAGCCACTTGCCTCGCACACATAGAGACCACCTCCTTGAGAGTAACACGTTCGAGTGAAATTCACAGAGAAGTGTTCACTTTTTACAAGGAAACAAATTCCCCCGAAAAAGACTCCCAAAATGAGAACTGTTACAGCTAGACGAAAAATTTTCTTTGCCATTTCCACAGGAAATTCTCCTCATGAGGATGAAAAAAATCAAAAAAACTTAAAGAACAACTTTCGACCCATTGTAGCATAATTCCACTCATATGTCAACACCTCTCACCATCCTCCTCGTGACGCGCCCGCTTGTCCCGCCGTGGGATGAGGCGTCCAAGAATTTCGCGTATTTTTTGGCGAGAAGCATTCCCGATCCGAATATCGAGTTTCATCTCCTCACAACGAGCGAGAAGCTCGAGGGGTTGGGAGCGAATTGTATCCAGCACCCGATTTTCCGGAGCGGACAGTTTGACCTCGAGGCAAAGGCACGCCTCGCCTTTTTTCTCGGCACACAGGCACGATCATTTGATATCGTCCACTTCCTCTTTACCCCAACGCCCTTCAATGCCTTTCTTTCAAAGAATCTCGTCGGAAAGCGTCCGAAGACCATCCAAACGATCGCCACCCTCCGCGAGGAGCGTTGGGGGGCGCTCGAATGGAAGCGAATGTTCTTCGCCGACCGCCTCGTCACCTATACGGATCATTCCAAACAAAAGCTCGAAGAAGCCGGATTTTCAAATGTCGAGCGGATATACCCCGGCATCGACCTCGAAAAATTCTCCCCGCGCCCCAAAGACCCCGAGACGCTCCGCGCGCTCAATCTCTCCCCCGACGACTTCGTCGTCTCCTATGCCGGCGAATACGCCCGCCTGGGCGCGACCGATATGATCGCCGATATGCTCATTCGTCATTCCCTCCATTCCCCCCACCCAACCCCTTTATCCCCCTTTAAGTTTCTCTTCGCCCTCCGCGTCAAAAACGAGGCGGACAGAAAAAAGAAAGAAGAAATCAAGGAAAAATTCCGCCGCGCAGGAATCCTCGACGCCATTCGCTTCTCCGACACCGTCTCCGACGTCGCGGCGCTCTACAACGTCGCCGATATCGTCACCTTCCCGGTCGCCGATATGGCGGGAAAGTTCGACGTCCCCCTCGTCATCCTCGAAGCCTATGCCTGTGGTCGCCCCGTCATTCTCTCCGATCTCCCCCTCTTCCGAGAGTTCTCAAATCCGCACATTTCTGCTACCATTCCACGAGGCGACGGGGAAGCATTGTGGCAAAAAATAGCTGAAATACGAGAGAATCAAAACTTCAAATCCGAGCTTGAGAAAAACGCCCAGGAGTTTGTCAGAAATAATTTTAATCTCCTTCAGACAGCCAGAGAATACAAAGAGCTCTACAAAAAAATATGATCACCGAACATTCCCCATACCGCCGTGAAATGAAAACGGACCGGATGAAAGTTCCGGTCGTGTTTCATGTGCAGGAGGCGCTGATGCCGAATGAGGCGACCTTGGCACAACTCGAAAGCGTCGCGTCGAATGATGCTTGTTTTCACCACATCGCTGCGATGGCGGACGTGCATTCGAAGCCGGGACGGAAAAACGCGACCGGGACAACTATTTGCTCCGAACATTCCATTTTGCCCCAGGTGAACGACTCCGATCCCGCCTGCGGCATGCGCCTCGTCCGCACCAACCTCAATGAATCGAATTTTTCGCCCGAGGATATTGATCGCCTCTTCACGGCGCTCGTGCCGAGAGTCCCCACCAAAGCACTCTTCGGCACCTTTCTCCCCTTCCGCGTCATTGTGGACATTTGCCGCGCCGGCATCGCACCACTCATAAAGCACCTCGGTATCGAGACGAAATTCGAAGCCGAAAACTCGCTCGATCGCGGGAATTTCTTCGGTAAAGAACTCTCGCGCCGGAATATCCTCGATGTCATCCCGCCACTCTTCCTCTTTTTCGCGCAATTCCGCTCGGGAATCTTGGGCGCCGCCGGCAATCACTTCCTTGATCTGATGAAAGTGACCGGCATCGAAGATGATGACAAAGCCCGGAAGCTCGGTGTCAAAAACGGCGACTACCTGCTTTTGGTCCACTGCGGCTCCGGAATCTTGGGACAATACACGATGTATATGTACACCGCCAAAAAGCGCGAGCACCTTTCAACGGCGATCCTGATGAATATCGGCCGCTTCTTCTGGAAAACGCCCTATCGAAACATCGTAAACGCGATCGCGCGAAAAATCCGCGGATCCGACTTCGGTAAAAAAGAACCCCTCATCGAATTCAAGGGCGACGAGGCGGACCTCTATATGTCGGCACGAAACGCTTGTTCCAATTTCGCCCACGCGAACCGCGCCGTCATCACGCACAATGTTTCAGAAACGATCAAGAAAACGCTTGGACGCGATCCCGGTTTCGAACTCCTCTACGATATGCCGCACATCTTAGTCTCCCGCGAAGAGCATTTTGGAAAAAATGTCTGGGTCCACCGAAACGGCACGAGCCGCGCTTATGGACCTTCCCAAATGAGCGACCACCCTGTTTTCCGTGAAACCGGCGAGCCTGCCTTTATGCCGACTTCGATGTCAACCGAAGCCTACCTCTCCGTTGGCACGGACGAAAACACTTCCGGATTTTTCTCCGCCAATCACGGCGCCGGGAAATCCAAAGACAAGACCGACACCGTCATCCCCGAGACCAAAGCCGAGCTCGATCGAAAACTTGAAACAAAAGGCGTTCGGCTCTACAATGGACAATCATCGGCGGTCATCGAGCAAGACGCCTCCCACTACAAGCGCGCCGAAGATGTGATTGCCAGTGTCCGCGAAAACAACATCGCCACCCCCGTCGCCCGTTTGCAACCCGTTGCGGTAATTATGTATTAATCCCTTCGTAGAGGTGAATAATCATTCACCTCTACCCGAATTCCTATGAAAATCACCAACCACATCATCGATCTTGCGACAAAGGCGACACTCGAGTTCATCGATATCACGGACGATATTGTCTCCGCCATCAAAAATTCCGGCATCGTAAACGGCATAGTGAATATCCAGAGTCTCCACACCACGATGGCGATCATCGTGAATGAAGCGGAGCCGCTCCTCATTGGCGATATGAAGAAAATGCTTGAACGCGTCGCACCCGAAAAAATGGAATACGATCACGACAATTTCGATATTCGCACCGTCAATATGTGCGATGGCGAATGTCAAAACGGACACTCTCATTGCAAGGCACTCCTCCTTTCGCCTTCGCAACTCCTCAATGTCGTCGACTCAACCCTCCAATTCGGTCGATGGCAACGCGTTTTCGCCCTCGAACTCGACCGTGCCCGAGAACGACGAGTCGCCCTCCAAATTATCGGGGAGTAGCCTTTTTAGACTTCCATGAAACTCATCACTCTTTCCGGGCTCGACGGATCGGGAAAGTCGACCCAGCTCGAACTCCTCAAGACTCGTCTCGGACGAGAAGGGGGGAAGATCGCCGTCTTTCACGCGATCGAGTTTTCACTGGCAAATAGAATGCTGAGATTCTTCAGAGGCGAAAAAAACTTTGTTCCCGGAAAAGAAAGAGCCGTCGCCAGCGCGTCTTCCATCTCGCTCTTCCTTCGAACCGTTTTCCTTGCGATCGACATCCTTCGTTTCCGGTCTTTCACCAAGAAGCTGGAACGAGACACTATTGGGTTTCTCCTCTCCGACCGATACTTCTTCGACACCGTCGTGAATATCGAATATCTCGGCGGCTCCGTGCCGAAATGGATTTTGGAACGCATCCCAACACCCGACCGAGCCTTTTACCTCCGCATCACCCCCAAAGACATCCTAAAACGCACCCGCGTTCCGGAACAAGGCATCAACTACTTGCAAAAAAAATTTGAATTACTCGAGCAAAAAAAATCAGACTGGCACCTCATCGAGGTTGCCGCCAGTCTGAAGGAAGAACACGTTTTCAACACTATCCGATTGAAAACTCTTTAACTATTCGTCCCTCTCCAAACTCCCCAGATAACGTGAGGATTCCCAAACGGCTGTAATCGCAAGCACAATCGTCGCAATTACCACCAAGGGAAACCACCCGATAAGGAAAATTTGGAACAGCTGATCTATCCATAAACGGATGGTGTCCATTGGAAAGAACGAGAGAGCAACGACGTACACGCAAATACCGACAAACACGAGAAGCTTCATTTTCATCTCCCAAATAGAGAAGCGCGAAGTGCACTCGGCATA
Organism: uncultured Bdellovibrionales bacterium; assembly: GCA_964550545.1. Taxonomy (GTDB): domain Bacteria; phylum Patescibacteriota; class Minisyncoccia; order Moranbacterales; family UBA1568. The sequence goes on along the minus strand of CAZJZN010000017.1, from coordinate 6,734 downwards.
CAATTTATACCCTAAGTTTCCCTCTATGTCAACTCCCCTCGCCCGTTCTCTCATTTCACTCACGATTGCCGAAATTCTTTTCAATCTCTCGGGGTATGTGATCCACGCGGTCGCGGGGCGGGTGTTGGGACCCGCCGACTACGGGCGCTACGGACTCGTCGTGACCCTCACGACGACCGTCATCATCCTGATCGGAAACGGCATCCCGACCGCGATGTCGCGATACTTAAGCGAATACTTCGAGAAAGATCCGGGAATGGTACGGGTTATCAAACGAACCGGAGCACGTCTCCAATTCTTCCTCATTGCAGGCGTCACGGCCATTTTCTTTTTTGGAGCGCCACTCATTGCAACTCTCCTCGGCGATCCTTCGCTTACCTCGCTCTTCCGATTCTCCGCCCTCATCATTCCCGCTTTCGCCGCCTCATCCTTCTATTTCTACTACTTTACCGGCATACATCTCTTTCACTATCAGGCAATCCTCAAAATGGCTCGTTCTCTCCTCCGTATCGCGCTTACCGTGCCACTTGTCGTTTTCTATAAAATACACGGCGCAATCGCCGGATATATTCTCGTACCGCTCTGCACCTTTCTTCTCGGTCTGTGGTTTGACCGGAAAAGTTCCGCTCCGTATCGCGTATGGGACGAGTCGACACCCGAACGATCATTTCCGTGGCGAACACTCCTCTTTGCCGCTTGGCCAATCACACTTTTCCTTCTCTTCTATGAACTCTTCATTTCGATCGACCTCTACCTCGTAAAAACGCTTGTCGGAAGCGACGCCGAAACCGGCTACTACAATGCCGCGACCACCCTCGCACGCCTCCCCTCTTACCTCTTCTACGCGCTCTCGATCATCCTCCTCCCCGCGCTCGCCAAACTCAAAAGTGACGGCAATCCCGAACGAGTCTCTCAACTGATGGAACAATCGCTCCGCTACGCGGGCATACTCCTTCTTCCGCTTTCCCTCCTCCTCTTTTCCTACGCGGAACCCGTACTCACCCTCTTCTTTGGGAATGCCTACGAAAACGCCGTCCCTCTTTTTCGCATTCTTGTCTTCGGACTCTCCTTCCTCACGGTGTTCTACACCGTTTCAATGGGAATGATCGGTTTGGGACATGCGCGCCTCGTGATGTGGCTCTCCCTCATAGGAACCGCTCTGAACGCCATCCTCATCAGCGTACTCGTTCCGGTGCTCGGCACCGAAGGCGCCGCATGGAGCACTACCGTCTCGACGACCGCGATCACCCTCCTCACACTCCTCCTTATGCAGCGTTTCGTCCGGACACCGATACGAATTTCCGCCATACTCAAAACGCTCTTCGCGGGAAGCATCCTCTTTGCGGGAACACTCCTCTTTCCCTCAACCTCCCTCTTCTTCCTCTTTCCCGCCGCACTCCTCGGCATCGGCTACCTTGCCATTCTCTTCCTCCTCCGCGTCCTCACTCGAGAAGACATTACGCCCCTTCTCACTCTTCTTCCCAAGAAAAAAGCCAACTGAAACCAACCGGTTTTTTTGAAGCTCTGTAAAAACGCACCCGATTTTCAAACGAGTTTTTCCATGACAAGAAATTCGTACCGATGCCCGTCCGAATCCCCTTCTTCTCGGCTCACGACTTTTGGGAAGAGCGATTCGTATTCGGGGAAGAATACATCGCCCGGAAAGTTTCCAGAGACGAGCGTAAAGTAGAGCCGATCGGCACGCGAAAGCGCTTCTCGGTAGACCATACCGCCCCCGATCACGAATATATCCTCGCCACCCGGCGAGCGTTTTGCTTTTTCGAAAGCATCATCGAGAGAAAACGCCACAATAACGCCGAAAGGCGCTTCCCACGGCGTGTCCGTAAGCACAATATTGGTTCGCCCCGGAAGCGCGCGCCCAATTGAGAGGAAGGTGTTCTTCCCCATGATGATCGGGTGCCCCATCGTAAGCGCCTTGAATCGCTTCAGATCCTCCGGAATATGCCACGGCAATTTCCCCTTATCCCCGATCACGCGATTCCCCTCACCGATCGCAACGATAATGTTGATCATATTCTTCGTATCAGAAGAATTATTTCGATACGGTTTTTTTCACGTATGCCTTCCAAGATTCAGAACTTACCCCGCCAACCGGTGCCATGCGAGCCTTGATGGGCGGGTGTGATTCATACTTTTCGAGACTCGCGTGCTCAGGACGGAAATCGTCAATATCTTTTACGGACTCACTGATATTCACCGAGGGAAATGGAAATGGCTCTCGAGTCAATTGTTCTTTTACTTGATCCAAGTGATCCTCATATACATGCACATCGCCAAAGGTATGGACAAACTCACCCGGTTCGTATCCGGTAACGCGCGCAATAATCAAGGTGAGAAGCGCGTAGCTTGCGATATTAAAAGGAACTCCGAGAAAAATATCCGCCGACCGCTGATACAGATGAAGGGATACTTTGCCATCCTTCACATTGAGCTGATACATATTGTGACAAATCGGAAATCGAAGCGCCTCTTCCGGCTTCGCCATCGTATAGAGATATTCCGGATTCCACGAGGTTACGAGCGCGCTATGCGTATCGGAGTCTTTTACGATTTCATTGATTGCCCAACGGAGCTGATCAACCCCACGTCCGTCTTTGGCGGGCCACCGACGCCACATTTCTCCATAAATATGCTTCAAATCCCCAAACTCTCTGGCAAAATCAGCATCACTTTTTATGCGTGAAACAAACTCTTCTTTTGTTATTTCTTGAAGAGGTTCCCCTTTTGAAATACGCTCACGATATATTTTGTACGGATAATCATCCCACAAATGCACGTCATTATCAACGAGAAATTTTATATTCGATTGCCCGGACACAAACCATGCGAGCTCATAGAGAATTCCCTTCCAATATGTCCTCTTGGTGGTAAGAAGCGGAAATCCCTCGGAAAGATCAAAGCGAATTTGTCTCCCGAACACGCTTTTGGTTCTATCTCCTGTTCCTTTGTCGGATTGCCACTCTCCATGCTTCAAAATATCTTTCAATAAATCAAGATACTGATATTCCGGATGACGTTTCGATTTTTTCATACGCGTTTCTTTACCTTTTTAGACTTCTTCCCTTTCGTAGAAACTCGCTTCTTATCGAGCGATCGAGGCAAAGCGAAATTTTTCTTCCAGTTGTCACCATTGAAACGCCCCACCTTTTCATAGTCCGTCGAGACAGGCGATGAGAGCTCGGAAAAGGTGAGCTGAGCAATCGACATACCGGGTCGGAGCACAATCGGGACGATATTCAGATTGGAAAGTTCGAGCGTAATATTCAGAAAATGCCCCGGATTCACAATGCCCGCGGTGTTGTGCACCACGAGTCCGATCCGTGCGAGACTGCTCTTTCCCGAAAGCTGGATGAGATATTTTTTTGAACCGACAAAATCACGCACCACTCCGAGGACCGTCGTCCGCGGATGAAGAACGAAATACTCACTTTCCCCAACCTCAATCTCTCGCGTATTCGCGAAGAGCCCTTTCACCGGATCAATAAACTCCGTCGTATGCTGATCCGTCACGACAAACTTATTCCCCAAGAGCACGTCGTAGCTCGCCGGCTGAACACGCGACGCGTCAAAATCTTTCAGGGTGATATCTCCCGCTTCCAGCGCCTTTACAATATCTCGATCGGAAAGGTACATAGTCGTTTCAGTCAATGACAAATATCTTGTCGGTTCCGTAATATTCTGACCAGTGCGCGTTGTAGTGGGCAAACATTCGCTCCAGCCGATCTTGTGGCAATTCTTGGGCGTCGACACTTTCCATAAACCCAAGAAGTTCTCGCTTGGTTGCTTCCGCATGTTCCGCATCGTTGACCACCTTCTCAAACTCCGCGAGATATCCATATCCGGCATTTCGATCAAGACAGATCGCAATATCTCCGACACGGTATTCCTCCCGGTCGCGCGACCATTTCGCTTGATATTCAAATCCCGATTTCAATAAGAGCGCATCAAGTTCATTGAGAGAAAGATTCGGAACCTCTTCTTCAAATTCCATCCGAGAAATCCCGTTCGAGCTCGTCGTGTCGTCGATAGACGCTTTCACCACGAGAAGCACTCGTCCATCCGACTGCCGCGTTCGCACCGAATGGTTTTTCCCCTCATGGATAAGGCGATGGAACGACGCTTTCTCCGTTCCCGAAAAATACGGCTCCATATTTTGAAGAAACTTTTCCGTGTCCCCACCAATAAAATAGTGATTAAGCTGGGAACTTGTCCGAACCAAGACTGCCGGCTCCGGAAGTTGTTGCAATCTCTCCTTGAGAGCATCCGCTTTTTCCTTCCCTCCCAAGAGACTTTTTATCTCTATCTCAAAATGCGCCATACTCGGTTTTTCAGAAGAATTATCCCCCAGTTCGGACAGTATACACCAAAATCGCCCCGAAAGCATCGAGGCGAAAAAGCGCACACACTCCTCGTAATCACTCTCACCGCCCCAATTCCTTCTTTGTTTTTCCTGGCAAAAAATTCTTTCGAGACACTACGGGTCGACCGAGTTCCTTTTCCAGTTCCTTTCGCGCGATACCGGCGATTCTCCCGCCACGACTGGCATCGTGTTTCAGTTTCGGCATTCCCTTGGAATCTTCCGTTCGATGAATTTCGGTTGTCGAGCGTTCTCCAAGCATGGAAAAAATCAATTCGAAATCATCCATATGATCGCGAAGATTTTCCCGCTTGAGCCCTTTCAGTTTTTTGTATTCAACCGGCGTCACGCCAAAGGTCGCTTTGGAAATTTCCGCCGTGAGAATTTCGTATTCTCTTCGATCATTCGCACCACGTTTTTTCCATTCATCGGTCAACTCCTCGCGAATCGCAATGCCGCGCATTCTTTTTTCGATCCAATCTTCGGAATAGCCTTTCAGTTTATACAAGAGACGCGTTCTTTTCGTGGCGAGTTCGGGATTCTCTATTTCTTTCACTCGTTCATAGCCGACTTTGGCAAGCCATCGTTTGAATGGCTCCGCCTTGGGCGACGGGATCGATTGGATGATACGGAACATTCCCTCGGTATCGGCACAGTCGGTTTCATACTTTTTCCCATCGGAAGCCTCCAATTTCAGTTGTCTACAAATTGTAGATAACTGAACCCCATCCTCGTTCTTTACTCGAACCTTCATGGCTGTCCAGTAAGCGCTCGGCCTGTCGCTTCCTATCAGTGCTTCCATTACATCCACCACCGAAAACCACCACTCACTCTGAAAGAGTGTTTTCCTGATTTTCTTACCCTTAAACAGAGCTATTTTTGTTGTTTCCATACTATACACTCAAAAGTACTCATTATCACTCATCTCGTATCCTACAAAGATTGATTGCAAAAGTAAAGCTCCGGAAGATTCCGGAGCATAGAGCAAAAAACAAAGCGGTTTCTTGTTCTCTATCCCTTTCCCATACGCTCGAAGGCGCGGAGGACTTCGAGAGGGACGGCGAAGACGACGGTGTTGGACTGGTCGGACGAAATATCATTGATCGAGTGAAGGGTGCGGAGATGGAGTGACCCGTCGTGTTGCGCCAAAATTCCCGCCGCTTTCGAAATATTCTCGGCGGCAATGACTTCGCCTTCCGCCTTGATGATGACGGCGCGTCGCTCGCGCTCGGCTTCCGCTTGCTTCCCGATCACCCGTTTCATCTCTTCGGGAAGCGTCACGTCTTTGAGTTCAACCGACTGCACCTTGACACCCCACGCATCCGTCGCCTGATCGACGATGGTTCGGATTTTTTCGGCGATCGCGTCACGATTGGAGAGGAGCTCGTCCAAATCCACTTCCCCCACAACATTTCGCATCGTCGTCTGCGCGAGCTGAGACACCGCGTAAAAAAAGTTTTCCACCTCGACAATCGCTTTCTCGGCATGGGAAATCTTGTAATAGATCACCGCGTTCACCGTGACGGAAATATTGTCCTTGGTAATCGCGTCCTGATCCGGCACGTCGACCGCGCGGATACGCATATCCACCTTTTGGTAGGACTGGAAAACGGGAATGACGATCCGCCATCCGGGCTCCATAATGCCCGCGTACTTCCCAATCGTAAACTTCACTCCCCGTTCGTACTGATTGATCTGTCGAATGGAAGCGAGGAGCACTCCCCCGATGACAACCAGCGCCACAAGTATCGGATCCATACGCGTGAACAAAAAAGTTATGAGTTCAAGAACGGGTCCCCCGAAAAACACAAGGAGAAACAAGAGAATCGCCGGCACTTTGTACCGCTCCAGTTTTTGGAATTGCCTCTTCAGCGCTTCTTCGTCAAATGGCGGCGGTGATGGTTTCATATACGTTTCACATTCTTTATATTCCATACTCCTCCTCAATTGTACTCCGAATCTCCAGTCGCAACAAGATTATGGATGCTCTGATTCGCTGAAAGTTAAGGCTATAAAAAAATCCCCCACAGTTTCCCATGGGGGCGTTCGATTCAACCGAATCGGTTCAACGGTTAGACTTCCCTTTCATTCCATCTCACCATCACGGCATCCTGGCACCTTGGCGCGCGTAGGTGTTCGGAGTCGGGTACCGGAATACATTGTTTCCCAGGTGATAGACGATGTAGGCATCAATCGGTATGGGACCGGCAGTTGAGCTTGTGTTGATCCATTGTGCTTCCATCTCAAAACTTGCGCCTCCTTCACAGTATCCATTCGCATTCGGAGCACCATTCGGATCATCATCACAGTGCAGTGTCACCAGTTCGGGCGTTGGTGTCCCGTTCCATACTCTTGC
>CAZJZN010000016.1:0-19093 GCA_964550545.1 uncultured Bdellovibrionales bacterium | reverse complement strand
AATATTCCTCAATACCCGTTCTGCTCGAAAGAAAGGCTCGAGACGCATCAATGCCGATGATCATAAAAAACGAAAAATGCAAACATTCAAAACTTTTATATTTGGCAAAGAGAAAGAAATAAACGGAGGGGCGAACAGACTCACAAAAACCACAAACAAAAGATTCTTTGGGAGGTTATTTCCATCCAAAACCAACAGGCACAACTACCAAGCCCCGGAGCATTTCTTGAACGTGCCAAATATAAAAGTTTTGAATACTCCCAAAATCTACTTCCCCATCATAATGCTCCGCTTGTACACATCGAGATGTTCGAGGACGATGCCGGTTCCCTTGGCAACGCAAAACGCCGGATCATCGGCGACATAGCAGGGGACACCGATCGTCCGCGCAATGAGCTGGTCAAGATTCTTGAGTTGCGCCGTGCCACCCGAAAGAATCATTCCTTTGTCCATAATGTCCGCCGCGAGTTCCGGCGGCGTCTCCTGAAGCACATGCTTGATCACGTTAATGATTTCGCGAAGCTCATCCTGCATCGCTTCGGTGATTTCATTGGACGAGACCGTGAGCGTCTTCGGAAGTCCGCCCATCAGATCGCGACCGCGAAGATCGAAGTGCTCCTCTTTGACGAGCGCGATCGCGGAGCCGATCTTCATCTTCACTTCTTCCGCCGTCCGCTCTCCAATCGCCATGCTGTATTTTCGCTTGATATAATCCGATATCGCCTGATCGATTCGATTCCCGCCGACGCGCGCGCTGTGCGCCGCGACGATTCCGCCCAAAGAAATGATCGCGATTTCCGACGTGCCGCCACCGATATTGATGATCATATTTCCTTGCGCGGTATGAATCGGGATGCCGGCGCCGATTGCCGCCAAGATCGGCTCCTTGACCACATACGCCGCGCGGGCGCCCGCTTTGATCGCCGCGTCGACAACGGCGCGCCGCTCGGTCGATGTGACACCCGCGGGAATCGAGAGCACGACCTCGGGACGAAAAAATCGCACCCGACCCGACACGAGTCCAATGAAATACCGAAGCATCGCTTCGGTAATACGATAGTCGGCGATCGCGCCGTCTTTCAAGGGTTGCGAGGCAACAATCGTGTCGGGCGTTCGTCCCAACATTTCCTTCGCCTCATTTCCGACCGCGAGCACCCGATTGTCGGCGAGCGACACCGCAACCACGGAGGGTTCATTCACGACGATCCCTCGCCCCGGAACAAAGACCAGCGTGTTCGCCGTCCCCAAATCGATACCGATTTTTTTGACAAACATGGAAGAGAATCAAGAATGAAGAATGGGGAATAGGGAATAGGGGAATTATTCAAAGAAACTCTTGTAATCTTTCTTCCTCCATTCAACATTCTCCATTCGATATTCTTTGTATTTTCGCACCGATTTTTTGCAAACGTTCTTCGATTCGTTCGTATCCGCGGTCGACCTGATAGATATCCTCAATCACCGTCGTCCCTTCGGCGATAAGCGCGGCGATAATGAGTGTCGCGCCCGCACGCAGATCGAAACTTTTGATCGTCGTCCCGCGAAAAACGGCGGGACCGTATACAACCGCTTGATGCGGATTCAAGACCGTCGCCCTGACACGCATCTTTTCGAATTCGGAAACATAGTTGAATCGCCCCTCATAAAAATGCTCATGAAGAAGCGTCTCCCCTTCGCTCTTCGCCGCGATCACCGCAAAAAGCGAAAGTGCGTCCGTCGGAATACCGGGATAGAGTTCCGCCTTCACCTTCCCGGGAGAAACGAGTTTTTTTGCCGGAAGAACGGTAATACGGTTCGACTCGATACGAAACCCGACACCAAAGTCTCGCATTTTTTCCAGAACCGACTCAAGATGCTCCTCGCGAGCATTCAGCACCGAAAGCTCACTTCCCGATGCCGCCGCCAAAGCAAGAAACGTTGTCGCCTCAATCGGATCCGGAATGACCGAATGTTCCGCGCCATGAAGTGTCCCGCCCTCCACAATAATCGTATGTGTCCCCAATCCTTCGATTTTTGCACCCATCGATACGAGAAAATTTCCAAGATCCTCGACATGCGGCTCTCCGGCGGCAAGCTTAATAATGGTTTTCCCGGGGAGCGATGCCGCAAGCATCAGTGCATCCTCCGTCGAAGTAACGGAAAATTCCCGCTGAACTATTTTTCCCGCGCGACGCCCGGTCGCATCCACTTCGTAATGCCTTTCGTGTTTCACAATCCTCACTCCCAATTTTTCAAGCGCGTCCACATGCGTCTCAATTGAACGCGCCCCGATAGCGCACCCGCCCGGATGCCCCAGAGAAAACCGATCACACCGAGCGGCAAGCGATCCGAAAAGGAGAACGGACATTCGAACACGACGCACTTCATCAAGGGAGAGTTTTTCGGGAAATATTTCCCGCGCCTCAATACGGACGGACGACTGATCGATCCACTCCACGGTAGCGCCAATACTCTGTATGATTTCAAGCAGACGAAACACATCCTCAATGCGCGGGACATTGCGGAGTACACAGGATTCGGTCGTGAGCAGGGTCGCCGCGATAATAGGCGCCGCGGCATTCTTGGACCCCCTCACCTCGATCTCACCCGAGAGGCGATGCCCCCCTTCAATGCGAAAGAATTCTGAAGCCATATGCCCGAGTATAGCCGAAAGAGGGGAAAATGGCAAAAGCTAGGAATGTAAAAACGCCTTCCCTCTCCGCTTCCGGTGAAACGAAATTGCGTACCGATGAGCCTCGCTGTTCGCAAAGAGGATGTCGTTTTTGAAAGCATCGCGTTCTCTTGTCGGACCAAGAATCCCTTTCGGATTGTGACGATCATCCTTTACGACCGACACGATCGGAATATCAAGCGAATATTCTGAAAGCACCGCCTTCGCAACGTGATATTGGAGAGTGCCGCCATCAACAACGACAAGCGAAGGAAATGTCCATTCGGGATGAGCGAACCGCCGCCGCAACAATTCTTCGAGCGCCGCGAGGTCATTCCCATGCGTATCTCCTCGAATGATAAATTTCCGATATTCGTTTTTCTCCGCACTTCCGCCCGACACAACCGTCATCACGCCGACCGTCTCCTTTCCGCCCAAGTGCGCGACATCATACGCTTCGATCCTGTACGACGAACCGACAACTGACGCGAACGCTTCTCGGTCTTTTTCAAACAGATTCCGTTTCAAGAGCGCGACATCCTGGATGTGTCCCAACGCAAAAATCGTTTTCTTTATTGCATTCGCTCGTTCAAACCGGAGCGCTCTTGCTTCGCGTTTCATTTCTCGTTCCAAATTTTGAACAAGCTTCGTCTTCTTCCCTTCGAAGAACATCGTGATATTTCGAATCGTCTTCGCGTACTCTCGCGCGGAAATTTTCCCCGCGCACATCCCGGGACAAAGCCCGATTTGCGCATTGAAACAAAGTTTCGTTCCTTTTGTTCCCTTTCTTCCGCCTTTCGCCATCCCTTCCTTCTCCGTCATTCCCCCCGCCGTGGCGGGAGGAATCCAGCCACTCTTTAAATGAGAGGCATTCTCTTCTGCGCCCACCAAATGATCGCTCGAAGATACATTACGAATTTTTCCCTCAAACGGAACACACCTATCCCGAAACGGAAAAATCCGTCGTACAATTTTCATCGCTTCCTTGAGCGAACCTCCCGACGGAAATGGTCCGAATATCTTCCGACTTTTGTATTTCTGTTTTTCCTCCCCTTGCCCCCCTCCATTTTTCATTTTGCATTTTTCATTTTGCATTGTTCTCCCTCGCTCCACGAGCACTCTCGGAAATTTCTCCTCCGTAATGACCACCATATTCCAACTCTTGTCGTCCTTCACATCCGTGTTGTAGGGCGGGCGGTGCTTCTTAATGAGTTCCGCTTCAAGAAGGAGCGCCTCGAGCGCCGAGTCGGTCACCTGCCATTCTATACTTTCCGCACGTTCCAACATCCGCACAATCTTCGGTCCCCGCGTGAGGAGCATATCCTGCACAAAATAACTCCGCACCCGATCCCGCAAAGACGTCGCCTTCCCGATATACACAATCTCCCCCTTCCCATCCAGGAAGAAGTACACCCCCGGCACATCAGGGAGCTGTTCGGCGAATTGTTGGGTGAATATTTCGGGGGTCATACTTTCTAGAGTATACGATTTTCAACTCCATCTATAGCATACAAAATTCCCTCTATTGAGGGAATTTGTAGAAACGTCCTGCAAAATAAAAACCGAAATGTTTTCTATAAGAGCGTGTTAAAAAAGCTTCAAATTCAAAAGAATCGACAAAGCTTTTTCGGGAAAAATTGTTTTTTGCGGCTTTCGAACGAAGTGGAAGACAAGCAAAAAATAATTTTTTCCGAAAAAGCGGACTTTCTTAACACACTCTAACTTCTCCACGGTCGATGAATTTACAACAGCAAGAACTATGGACCGCAACCCGCTCCTATGAATGAGAAACTGACGCCTTCCCTTTTCGGTAGACAAACCGTTCATACGCGATCATACCGAACCACATTGCAAAGACGAGGACGGTCATCAAGACACCCGTCGTCGCGATTTCTTGGAACATCACTGCCATGTCAGCTGGATTATCCATCGCCGTGAGAAAGGGCGGGTACGGCACAAGCTCGCCCGTCATCAAGTGATCGACAATAAGCATCCCTGTCCCACCCCAGAGCATCCACTCGAGCCGCTCGGGATGGAGCTCTGCCGGAATCTTTTTCTTCGCGCCGGAAACAAGAATTGCCGCCGATGCCGGTACTATGAGACAAGCCATACTGTTTTGTTTTTTTATTGTTTAACTCATTACACCAAGAATACCTTTTCTCCAAAGATTGTTCAAGAAAACAAGAAAAACTCCCGCGTTTCTTTATATCGCTTTCATTCCTCATTCTCCATTCCCCATTCCACATTCCTCATTTTTTCAACGCTCGCCTCAGATACTCTCCGGTATGCGAGTGCGGATTATTGGCAAGTTGTTCCGGCGTACCCTTCCCGACGAGTCGCCCGCCGCCCGCTCCGCCTTCGGGTCCGATATCGAGAATATAGTCGGCATTTTTCAAGATATCCATATTGTGCTCAATCGTGACAACGGTATTTCCCTTCTCGACAAGCGTATTGAGAATCTCGATAAGTTTTTTCACATCTTCATAGTGAAGTCCGACCGTCGGCTCATCCAGAAGATAGAGTGTCCGATGGAGATCCGGCCGATAGAGTTCGCTCGCAATTTTGACGCGTTGGGCCTCACCGCCGGAGAGCGTTGTCGCGCTTTGCCCGAGTTCGAGATATCCCAGTCCGACATTGAGAAGCGTTTTGAGTCGATCGGCAATCGCCGGAATATCTTTGAAGAAGACCTCCGCTTCTTCGATGGTCATTTTCAATACGTCGTAAATATTTTTTTCTTTGTACACAACCTCGAGCGTCTCTTTGGTAAAGCGCTTCCCATTGCAGACATCGCAGAGCACGTAGACCGTCGGAAGAAAGTGCATCTCAACCGCCACCTGTCCATTCCCCTCGCACGCCTCGCATCGCCCACCCTTCACATTGAAAGAAAAACGTCCCGCGCGCCATCCGCGAAACCGCGCCTCGGCGGTCATGGCAAACATATCGCGGATATGCGTCCACATTCCCGTATAGGTCGCCGGATTCGAACGCGGCGTCCGCCCGATGGGTGATTGATCAATCAGAACCGCGCGCGACAAATATTCCGTCCCCGAAAACGCCGCGCAGTTCACCGTCTTCGGACTTCGGTACCGCCGATCAAGCCGCGCTTGTAAATTCTTATAGAGAACTTCGTAGAGGAACGTAGACTTTCCCGATCCCGAGACGCCCGTTATGGCAACCAATCGTCCAAGGGGAATATCCGCATCCATATTGTCGATATTAAACGCTTTTCCGCCGCGGATTTTGATAGCACCCTTCTCCTTTGTTCGTCGACGATCGGGAACCGGAATACGCGTTTCACCTCGAAGATACGCAAGCGTGAGTGAATTCGATACATTCTTCTTTGCCGCCAAAAGATCCTCAAGAAATCCGGAGACGACAACATTTCCGCCATGGACGCCCGCGAGAGGTCCGATATCGACAAGCGCGTCCGACGCAAAAATCGTGTCTTCATCATGCTCGACGACAATGATGGTATTTCCCAAATCTCGAAGTTCGACAAGCGTCTTGATAAGCCGGTCATTGTCCCGCGGATGAAGTCCGATTGTCGGCTCATCAAGCACATAGAGCGCGCCCACGAGCCGGCTCCCGAGCTGGGAAGCGAGCCGAATCCGCTGAGACTCGCCGCCCGAAAGCGTATTGGCGCGCCGGTCAAGCGAGAGATAGTCGAGTCCCACATCGAGAAGAAACGAGAGTCGATTCCCGATTTCTTTGAGAACGACACTTGCAATCGCGCGCTCCTTATCGCTCAACTCCATGGTATCGAGAAATCGCTTCGCTTCCCCAATCACCAGACCCGAAAACTCCACGATGTTTTTTCCTGAAACCTTCACATACAGAGCTTCCTCACGAAGTCGACTCCCCTTGCAAAGGGGACAGGGATCGCTTCCGAAAAAATGTTTCGTGCCAAGTCCGTTACATTCGGGACATGCGCCATACGGCGAATTGAATGAGAAGAGCCGCGGCTCAACCTCCGGATACGAGAAGCCGTCATAGGGACACGAGTATTTTGATGAGAGCAATTTCTCTTCATCGCCGATCACGATTTTCACCAATCCCTCCGTCTCCTCAAGTGACCGCTCGACCGCTTCGCGGAGTCGCATCGCCGCATCTTCGCTCCAGAGCTTACTTTTCAGTTCCGAAATGGGAACCGTATCGACGAGCATATCGATAGTATGCGCTTTGTATTTGGAGAGAACGACGCGCTCGCGGAGACTTTTTATCTCACCGTCAATCCGCGCTTCCGAAAACCCCTTGCCCAAATAATCGTAGAGCAACTGATAATATTCGCCCTTCCGTCCGCGAACGACCGGCGCAAAAATCTGAAGCGATTTTTTCACTCCATCTCCGTCACGACTCGCCACGTCACTCGCTTGCCACGTCGCTTCACGAGCGACGGTGGCGAGCGACGTGATAAATCCAATCATCTCATCCGTCGAAAGTTTGGAAATTTCCCGCCCGCACGTAAGACAATGCGGTCGCCCGATACGCGCATAGAGAACACGGAGGTAGTCATATATCTCCGTAATCGTCGCAACTGTCGAACGCGGATTGGACGAACGCGATTTCTGATCGATCGAAATCGCGGGAGAGAGACCCTCGATCTCGTCCACGTCGGGTTTCTGCATCTGATTGAGAAACTGTCGCGCATACGCCGAGAGCGACTCGACATAGCGCCGCTGTCCTTCGGCAAATATCGTGTCAAACGCCAAAGAAGACTTCCCGCTTCCGGAAAGCCCCGTAAAAACAGTCATCTTCCCGCGCGGAATCGAAACGGTGATATTCTTCAAATTGTGCGTCCGCGCCCCCCGAACGGTGATCCAGTCATGCGGGGAATGCGGCTCGTGTTTCTGTGGAGGCATAGAAGGATATTCTATCCTCTTTTGCTTCATTCTGCAATACTCACACCCTCTCTTTTGAGGAGTTCTCGCTTCCTCTCCGCACCGCGATTATAGTTGCCCGTTTTCCCATCGCTTCGAATGACGCGATGACAGGGAATAGCCGGATCGAAATTCTTCTTGAGAATATTCCCGACGGCGCGAGCGGCACGCACATTTCCCGCTCGCCGCGCGACCTCGCCATAGGAAAGCGTCTCACCTTTTGGAATCTCCGCAACAATTTTCCGTACCCGATCGGCAAATGTTTCTCTCATAAAGAGAGTATTCAAAAAATACGGAGCAAGGAAACGCTATTCCCCTTCGGTTTCGTCCGAGTCGGAACCAAACACCGCTTTGAGATTGGTACGCGCCGCCTCAGCCGCCGCTTTAAAATCAGAGAGAGCTTTTTCAAATGCCGCCTTCTTGGTTTCGGCAAGCGCCTTCACTTGCGTCCCCACCTTTTCCGCCGCCGCGCGATCATCCTGAATATTCTTCCGTGCCGCTTCAAGACTTGCCGCAAGCGTCTCGCGAACGTCTTTGGGATCAACGCCGGACTCGCAATCGCTCTTCGCCTTGGCAAACGCCGCCTCAGCCGCCGCTTTGAAATCGGCAATACTCTCATCCATCGTATCCTTTCGACCCCCGACCGCCGCGTCGACACCGGCACGAAACGCCGCGATCGCCGCGTCGACCGCCGCCTTCCGATCCGAAACCGCTTGTTCAATCGCTGTTTTAAAAGTTGCTACCGCCGCCTGTTTTTCAGTGTCATCCCCCGCCCGTTCAAGAAGCTTTGCGTACATCTCCGATCGACGAGCGTCGCGATCCTCCCGATGCTCGTCGAGTTTCGCGTCGCGACTACTCCGCTTCTCTTCAAAGATATCCATTCGTTTCGTTTTCCTCTCGAGGAGCTTCTCGTATCGTTCGCCGATTCGCTCGCTCATTTTTTCATTCCGATTCACCAGATTCGAGCAAATTTTTTCCTGGCGTTCTTCTTTCTTTTCTTCCATCATTACCTGCTTCTCTTCCCAATTTTTCTCAACCTGGTTCTTTCGCTCCTCGGCACGCTCCTTCGCCTTCATCCAAAAGAGTTCCCGCTCTTCCGAAGCGTCCTCGCTTGTCGTATTGGCTTCGACGCGAATCCCCGGCGCGAATCCAAACACGACAATGCTCAACAAAGCCACTCCCGAAAACACATACTTAGAGTTGTTGTTCGTCATACGCGTTGGTTATATCATCAATAGTTTGTATACTTTCGACCGCTGCCGACGTTTCGCCAACCGATTCCTCATCAAGAGCCGAGCTATCGGCGTCATTTTCCACAATATCGTCCACAATATCGTCCGGGGTTTCCGGAGCGGGAATTTTCTTCATCAGAGAACCGCCACTCATTTCGGAACCATTCGAACCTCCCGACGCCGCGCCGCTCGGAGTTTCCTCGGCGGGAAATGAAAGCGGAACCGAAACCGGCACATCTCGCACAGAAAACTGTCGATAGAGAAAGATGAATGAAACAATGAGGAGCGCGATCCCGATACCCGCGCCGATTTTTTGTTTATCCGTCATAGAAAAAGGATATTTACAATTTAATCTTCCAAAAGTATACCACGAAACACGCGTCACGGAAAAAAAGAAATGGCGGCCCTTCTGCACGATGTTGTCGTACAAAAAAGTCGCCATACAATGTTCAGGCATATTTCGCCCGTTCATGCTTTTCATCTCAGTGAACCCTTTTCTTGAAAAGATCCCGAAAGACCGGGTGAATATCCGTCAGTCCATCAATCTGACGCATCGCGAAATTCAAAAACTCTTCCTTTATTTCTTCGTATACTTCCCACAATTTCTGGTGCCGATCCGGAGCAATTTCCACATAGGCGAAGTATCGGGCAATCTCCAAAATTTCATCCCGAATAATATCCTTGCACACTCCCGGATCATCGTGCCAATCGTCACCATCCGACGCCTGAGCAACATACACATTCCACTCGGAATCCGGGTATCGATTACGTTGCACATCCACCATAAGCCGCAATGCGCTCGATACTTTCGTCCCTCCCGTATTTCTTCCATAAAAAAACTCTTGCTCATCCACCTCTTCAGCGGTAGTGGTATGTCGAATAAATACCACCTCAATCTTTTCGTAATTCCGCTTCAAAAAGAGGTAGAGCAAAGTAAAGAACCGCTTCGCCAAATCCTTGCGCGCCCGATCCATAGATCCGGACACGTCCATAATACAGAACATCACCGCCTGCGTCCTTGGCTGTGGCTGCATCGTCCGACTTCTATAGCGAATGCAAGAGGGATCAAAACGAGAAAAGCTTCTTATATGAGCAAGAAGCTCATCTCGATATTCAAGAAGAGCATTGACTTCCTCGGAATTCCCCGCCTCCGAGAAATCAAAAAGCTTTTCATTTACAACCGCCAGATCTCCTCGACTCGTAGATGTCATCGCTTTTACAAAAGGGAGTCCCCTCCTATACGAACGAATAACATCCATACTGTTCGGGCTTCCGGTATTCGAAAATCCCGACCGAACCGATTTGAATTCGACAGCTTTCGCCAGTTGCGTCCGAATCAAATTGGGCAATTCCAAATCCTCAAAGAAGAGCTCCAGAAATTCCTCGCGCGACAGCTCAAAGACGAAATCATCCTCGCCTTCACCGCTATCGCTCGCCTGCCCGCTCCCCGATCCGCCACGTCCCGAACCCCTTTGGGGACGACGCATCCGATCACCCTTCACAAATTCCTTGTTACCGGGATGAATAACCTCGCGACGCCCGCCAGATCCATGACCAAACACGGGCTCTGTCAAATCCTTTGCGGGAATATTCACCTTCTCGCCGTTGTCGATCTCGGTGATACTCCGACCACTCAGAGAGCCTGTCATCGCTTTTCTAATCTGACTCTTAAAACGATGGATAAACCGTTGCCGGTTTACCGCACTCTTGTTTTTGCCATCAAGACGACGGTCTATAACCCGATCCATCACACACCTCCACATTCAAAAAAATTGTTAAAAAAACTCCCCATCGCTTCTCGCGACCGGGCTCTTGTGTTCGTTTACTCGTCACCCCCCTCTCTTTATCTGCGAACATTGGTTACCCGGTCACGACCTGAAAGCCCCGCTTCGAAAGAAGCGCGACCATACCGCATACCGCAAAAATGTGTCCTTGTGTCCGCATACTCTCCTTGTAGCACGCGCACAAAAAACACGCAAGAGGGGCTCCAAAAGCTTCGTGATGTCATTGAAGCGGAGCCCCTTTTCGAAATATCGGAAAACAAAGCCTACCGGCGACGTCCTCGATAGGGACGAGAGGATGGGGATGGAGAAGAAGCGCGTTCAAAATCGGCTTCGAAGCGCTCAACAAACGTGAGCGCGTAACCGATATTCGTTCCGCGACCGGTTCGACCGATACGATGCACATAGTCTTCGTACGTCATCGGAAGATCGTAATTGATCACGTGCGTGATACCGTCGATATCGAGACCGCGCGCCGCCACATCCGTCGCAACAAGAATCCGAAACGAATCCTCGCGAAATTTCATAAGCGACCGCTCACGCTGTCCCTGCGAAAGATCACCATGAATCGCGCCTGCTTTGAAACCGCGATCAAAGAGCGTTCGAGCAAGACGATCCGCGCCGCGTTTCGTCTTGCTAAAAACCAACACTTTTCGAAACTCTTCCTTGAGCAAGAGTTCATGCAAGACTTCCACCTTCTCTGCCGATGTCTTCACGGAAACCACGTCCTGATGAACGTTTTCCGACGTCGCTCGCGTCTTGACAAATATCGTGATCGGATTCACGAGAAACGTTTTCGCCAAATCTCGCACCGCACCTTCAAGCGTCGCCGAAAAGAAAAGTGACTGCCGTTCCTTCCGGACAAGCGACAGGATATGTTTCATATCCTGTACAAATCCCATATCGAGCATTCGATCCACTTCGTCCAAAACCACCGTGTTCACAGGGGAGAGATCGAGAAGTCTTCGCTCAACCAAATCCTTCACGCGACCGGGCGTTCCGAAGATAAAGTTCGGCTTGGCGCGAAGATCGCGGACCTGAGTATGCATATGCGCGCCACCAATAACGAGCGCGGAGCAAATTCCCGAACCTTTGGAAAACGCCAGAAACTCCTCCTGAATCTGAAGCGCGAGTTCGCGCGTCGGCGCAAGCACCAAAACATATTCCGATTTTGGCGAATGAAACACCTTGTTGATGAGCGGAACGAGAAACGCCGCGGTTTTTCCCGTGCCGGTATTCGCGATACCGATCACGTCGCGCCCATTTAAAATATGCGGGATCGCGCCATCTTGAATCGGCGTCGGATCAACAAATCCGCGACTCGCGATAATCGCCTTTAACTTTTCATGTATGGGAAAATCAGAAAAACGGCATTCCGGCTTGAATGGAACTTGCTCGGAAACCGGCGCCGCTTTTTTGACAAATTGAGAAATGTCAAGATTCGCACCAAACGAACTTCGTCCGCGACCGCCGCGACCGCGAGATCCCAAAGAGGGAGCACTCCACTTCTTTTTTTGCAAACCGGGACGAAAACTTCTGTTCTGAAACATACTCTTTATCTCTAGAAAATTATTCTGCACCCATTTTTGCTCCCTCGCACTCAATGAAGAACGCGAGGGGAAACAAAAAAAGGACTCCTCCGAAAAGGATCCCGAATGCACAATAACTACTATGCGTGAGAGCCGTTTCAGATGATTGTGGGCTTCTCCCGAGAGAGAAACTCACACACTGTAGCTCATTCCTTCCTGAGTGCGGCGCATTTTTTCAAGCGCCTGTACCTTTCTTGTGGGGATAACAGCAAAAAGCTGTCCCCAAGGCAATACTCCAGAAATCGAACGAAAGTTACGGACACTGCTTCTCACTCTATCTTGCCGAGAAAATATCCGCCAACAACACCGTATATATGCGAGACTCTCCGGTATCCCAAAAAAATTCTGAGGGGATCGAGAGACGCCATACAAGAAGTCGTTCTACGTACTACAATGTTTGATGATAACAGAGAACAAACCCACTGTCAAGCTTCTGAATCCTTTTTCTCAGAAAGAAGCTTATCTGAAGCCTGATCGGAAGAAAACTGCCGCGTGATATCCGAGACAATCTCCTTCACGGAATCGAGACTCTCATCATCGAGAATGGAGAGAGAAAACGTCCGCGGGTTCTTCTTTTTGAGACGATTGACCAGCGTTGCCACTTCCTTTGGAGTACGCTCATCGGCACGCGAGACAAAGATCCACTCCGGCTTCTCAAGGAGAGCCGGATTATACCGCTTGAGTTCTCGACGAATCAAAGTATAGTCGGTAACCGGCGTCCTGCTATCCGCGGCAACAAGGTGAAACAACACCCGCGTCCGTTCGATATGTCGCAAAAATTTATGCCCCAGCCCTTTCCCTTCGGACGCACCCTCAATAAGTCCCGGAATATCCGCGAGAATCGCGTCATAGAAAACGCCAAGACTTGGTTCAAGCGTCGTAAAGCGGTAGTTCCCCACCTTGCTCGACGCGCTCGTGAGCGCATTGAGGAGACTCGATTTCCCGACATTCGGATAGCCGATAAGTCCGATATCGGCAATCATTTTGAGTTCGAGCCGAAGCGTGATTTTCCCTCCGAGACGCCCGGAACTCGCGCGCATCGGCGTCGTATTGCGACTTGATCGAAAATGAAAATTCCCAAGACCGCCCGTGCCACCCTTCGCTACCAGCTGTCTCTGCCCGGGGAATACAATGTCGTACGTACGACGATTGACAAGATCATGCGCCACGGTTCCAACCGGAACGGGTATCACTTTGTCTTCGCCATCCTTCCCGGTTCGTGTATTCTGTTCGCCGGCGCCGCCATCCCCCGCCTTCACCTTTTTGACGGAACGAAACGGTCGGAGCGCCCCCAAATCGGGAACCCCCACCAAAAAAACACTCCCCCCTCTTCCGCCGTTTCCGCCGGTCGGTCCTTCATTCATCATGGTCCGCGTAAACCGAACGACGCCATCGCCGCCCTTTCCCGCCGAAACCGAAATAGTAACATCATCAATAAGCATACCAAAAGGCTAGCACGACCGAAAATAAAAGAAAAGCCGACGCCTTCGGAAAATGGTATACTTAACGATACTCACACAAAACACGCCATTTATGGAAACACATCTTTCTCCACCCCCTCTTGACTTCACACAGCTCTCTCCGGAAGAGACCTTTGGTCGCCTCGGTTCATCATGGAGCGGTCTCTCATCGGACGAAGTGACCAAGCGACACAACCGATACGGGAAAAACGAAATAAAAAAACGACATCGATTCCGATGGACGGATATTCTCCTTCATCAGTTTTCCGATATTCTCATTTGGATCCTTTTGACGGCGGCATTCTTCTCGTTCGTTTTCGGAGAATTTCGCGATACCGGCATCATCCTTATCATTGTCATCGTAAACGCCGCAATCGGCTTCATCCAAGAGTACAAAGCCGAACGCATCCTTGATCGACTCCGCGAACTCGAAACCGACCGCGCCATCGTGATCCGAGACGGCGAAAAACGCGAAGTGGATTCCCGAGAGCTTGTCCCGGGCGACATCATCGTCTTTGATGCCGGGACAACGGCTCCCGCGGATGCGCGGATCTTGGAGAGCTTCTCACTCAAGGTAAACACCGTTCTCTTTACCGGCGAGGCGCACCCGCGAAAGCGCACCGCCGACGCGCTCGATGAACTCCCCGCGTCACTCGCCGATGCCGAAAATATCATTCTCTCCGGAGAATCCGTCGCGACCGGAGAGGCTCGCGCCATCGTAATCGCGATCGGCGACCAGACAGAGCTCGGGAAACTCGCCCACATCACCGATACGATCGCCGACGACCCGACACCGCTCCAGAAAAAAATGGCACGCCTCGGCAGAAACGTCGCTTTTCTCGCGCTCGCGATCGGCATTATTGTTATCGCGATCGGCAGAAGCAACGGTCTCTCCTGGTACAGCAATTTCCTCTTGGCACTCGCGCTCGCCGTCTCCATCGTCCCGGAAGGGCTTCCCGCCGCCATCTCGGTTGCTTTTGCGCTTGGCATGAAACGCCTCCTTCGTTTCAATATTCTCGCCAAAAAACTCAACGCCGTCGAAACCCTTGGATCGATCACCACCGTCTGCACCGACAAAACCGGCACCATTACCAAAGGAGAACTCACCGTAACCAAAATCATCGTCAATGACACCGTCTATGATATAAGCGGCGAAGGATACGAACCGAAAGGAGGATTTTTTCTCGATGGAAAAGCGATCAGTCCCGCCACGATTCTCGGCGCGGACACACTCTTCAAAATCGGCGTCCTCGCAAATAGCGCGAGTCTCATCATTGAAAAAGGGCAGTACCGCATCCTGGGCGATGGAACCGAAGGCGCCATCCTGGTCGCCTCGAGAAAATACCATCCGAACCCCGACTTTTTCCGCATCGGAGAAACCAAACTTTTTGAAAATCCCTTTTCTTCCGAACGAATGCGAATGAGCTCGCTCTACAGAAATTCACATACCGTCTCCTACATAAAAGGTTCTCCGGATGTTCTCATTGCCGCCGCCTCTCAAAAGTTCGATCACGGTCGTGAAGTTCCTTTCACCGAAGAAGACAAACAAAAAACAAAGACGATCTATGATTCCCTCTCGGCGAAATCGCTCCGGCTCATCGCCTTCGGCTACCGAATTCTGGAAGATGTCCCTGAAACGGAACGCGCGCAAGAAATGGAGCGGGATATCGTCTGGGTCGGTATGATGGCGATGGTTGATCCGGCTCGACCCGGCACTCGAGAGGCCATCCTCGAATGCCGCGACCTTGGACTCCGCGTCGTTATGATTACCGGCGACTACGAAATCACCGCGCGCGCGATCGGAAAAAATGTCGGCATTATCAAAGAGGATGCGTCCGTCGACGTCATAAACGGCAAAGAGCTCGACCGCCTCTCCGATGGAGAGCTGGTCGCAAAAATCCGCGAACAAGACATCATCTTCGCTCGCATCGCTCCGGAACAAAAACTTCGTATCGCAACCGCTCTCAAAGATCACGGCGAAGTCATCGCGATGACCGGTGACGGCGTAAACGACGCGCCCGCCCTGAAAAAAGCCGATATCGGCATCGCGATGGGTATTATCGGCACCGATGTTTCCAAGGAAGCCGCCGATATGATTCTCCTCGACGATCACTTTGCGAATATCGTACGCGGCATCCGCGAGGGGCGCACCATCTTCGCCAATCTCAGGAAATTCGCTCACTATGTCTTCACCTCGAATGTGAGCGAACTCTTCACGGTACTCCTCGGATTCGGACTCGGTATCCCGGCACCCATCGCCGCCGTGCAGATCCTCGCGATCGACCTCGGAACCGATGTCTTCCCGTCGCTCGCCTTGGGCGTCGAACCCGACGAACCAAACCGCCTCTATCCCAAAAACACTCGCTCCATCATCGACTGGAACGGCGTGAAGCGTCTCCTCAAATTCGGCGCGCTGATGGCGATTGGCGGCGTCATCGCTTTCCTCCTCTCGATGATTCGCGGCGGCTGGCACTGGGGAGACGTGATCGCGCTCGATTCCGCCCTCTACCAAAAATCGACCGCCGCGACCTACACGACACTCGCCCTCACCCAAATGGCAAACCTCCTCCAGTCCCGTTCCGCCACCCTCTCTTTCTTTGCCATACCCTTCTTTTCCAATCCGTGGATTTGGATCTCGATGGCATTCTCAATTGTTCTGCTCTGGGCATTTACGTCGACTCCCTTCCTCCAGTCGGCGCTCAATATGCAGACGCCCGACGCCCTCGACTGGGCGGTCGCGATCACAATGACCGCCATCGTCTTCGCCTACGAAGAATTCCGGAAGCGCGGCGTGAGACAAAGGGAGAATCCCGAGAAAAAATAGGAGGTGTCGCGCCTCTCCCTACACCTTCCGACTGTCATATGCCCAATGAAGGAGCGCTTGGCGCTGTCTCGGTCGGCACGTGAAATCGCCGGGACGGCAATTGGCGGCAATCTGCGCGAGATGTCGCCGCATCGCTTTCCAGCGGCGAATCTGTCGCGCATCATCCGGATGCCGCCGCCCACGATAGTATCGACAATACCACTCGAACCATCCCCGAGGGTCATCCGGATGGATCCACCCCTTCGCCCGCCACACCGAGAGCGATTGGCTCGCGTTCACCCCGAAGAAGTTGCACTTCGGGTCGCGCTTCTCGGAAGCGAGCTTCGCCTTCCGAAACCACGCTTTCGGAAATTCCCCCCGCCCGTCGCGAAGGTAAACACCGCCAAAGACGCCAAGCTCAAGCATTTCCCGAGGTGTAAGGTCAGGTTTGAATTCCGGATCAAAATGCTTCCCCTCCGCCTCCGAGAGTTCATACCGATACCCCCTCTGCATGGAATTGTTTACGATGATGGTTTGATGATTCATACAAGATCTCAATGTTCGCGCACTTCCCTCTGGAAAGTTTTTTTGATAAACTGGCTCAAATTGTGTAGTATTCAATCAAGCGATAAGCCCTTCGTATGTCGTCTGGAGTGCTCCCCTCTGTGAGGCTATGCGCTCCGGCAATACAGATACACAAGGCGCGCTTCCCCGCAAGGGGTTTTTTGTTTATCTTTTTTAAAGATATTGCTCGTCATAAACAACTTTCTCTCGGAAAACTCGACGGTTTTTTGTTTACAAAATCAAAACCAAGGTCACCGCTTTCATCGAGATACAAATACCACATATGCGTTTCTCCATTTCCTTGTTTAACAGTCAGAGGCTGTCGTGATGCCTTTTCGTCAGAGTCCCCAGCCTAAGCGGGATAATCTGATGAGGGAGAACATCGCTCATTTACAAAATTTCGTACTCTCCGCCACAAAATTTTGAAATATTGTCGCATACTTTTTTTAACCCGCTCATAACATACTCATCGCTGGTATTTTTGTTGCCCTGAACATAGACAATAAAATTTTTCGTATTTTCACCAACTTTGGTTTCGTTACATTGCTTTAAATCAAGACGACAAATAATCTTTTCATCATCCATAGCCGCATATTCGTTTGGAGCAACCTTTTCCAATTCAATTTTGAACAACGGGGTGTACTTTTCCGTACCATCTGTAATTGCAAGTCTTAAATCACCTTTAATATTTGCCAAATCGTGTGCCCCCATGGAAAGCAGTGTTTCTGCCGATACGATATTGTAGCAATCTACAACACGATTAATGTTTGGCAACATTCGAGATTTTTTGATGAGTTTCAAAAGATATTCCGCAGGAGCTACTGGTTCCTGAATGCCCGCTTCTTCTTGAAGTCGTTTATATTCAGTAATGATTGACGATTGTAAAAGACCGTCGATATTTAGTGAAGAAATAATATCTTTGATATGTTTATCTAATCCACTACCGCGGCGACGCGGAATATCTGACACTGAAAAAATTGCGAACTTAATTTTAAGTCCTTTATCTGCCAAAGTTGGTTTCACTAAAAATTTTATTTTCTGCAAATTATTCATAACTCCATTGATTAAAAAAGTAAAAGATAAATTTTCACCCACCGTCAGAGTCTCTCAAAGAGGACTCTAATGGTCAGAGATTACGGATTCGTTGGATCGTATCCTTTTTTGAGGAGATTGCAAATGGGGACGAAAAGTGGTTGAGGGAGTTGATCCCAAAGAAACCATTCCCATCGTTCACATTTTTCTGGCTCCATAACTTCCACGTCGCCCGAATCATAGTCGGCCAGCATAAATATGGTGATGTAATGTTTCTTCTCCGCCAAGAAGATATCATTGGTTGCCGTGCCAAAGCGAATATTTTGTATCGCGACACCGGTTTCTTCCATGGTTTCCCGCGAGGCGCACTCCTCCCATGATTCATTGAACTCAAGATGCCCACCCGGAAAACCCCACAACCCCTCCCCATGCGCACTCTTCCTCTTGCCAAGAAGAACCTTGCCACCCTTCACAACAATAACCCCCACCCCAACCTTTGGCCGTTCATGCATACAGGTAGTTTTAAGAAATATTTATTTCGCATAGAATACCGGCATAGAAGCAAATACCAAAATCCAAAACTCTTTATTTCTCTTTATGATTTATACAGTTCTAAAATATCTCCGATAAGCATATACGTATACATCACATAGCTTTCTGCCTCTTTCTGTTCAACTTTCGCATGTGATCCCTTTGTTGTTGATTTGTAAATAGAATCAATCCTATCTCCAATAAATTCTAAATTACTACCAATAACTTTCGTTAAAGAACTGCTACCCAGATTAAGTTTAATAAATTGTTTTAATCTAACAATATAATTTTCATCTGAGAGTTTGATAGCTTTATTGTTCCCAATATCGACTTCTTCGTCAGTAGCTGGATACAAAAAATCAGCCACATCCTTAAATATTCTTCTACAGGAATGGACTGCATTTGCCCAATCCTCTGACTTTTCCGATTGCAGATTATCATATACAGATACAAATTTTTCAAACGCTTCTGGTAGCAAATTAGACAAAGCTTTATCTACAATAAGTTTCCTTTTCCTAAATATGTCTTCCGCAATATTTTTAAATCTCGTTTCGTAATAAACGCCAAGCAAATA
>CAZJZN010000015.1:8965-20839 GCA_964550545.1 uncultured Bdellovibrionales bacterium | reverse complement strand
AATTATAATAACCTGATTTTAATTGATTTAATTTTTTTGATTTCTCAGCAATAATACTTCTTAAGCCAGCCCTTTCCATTCTATTTCCAGTTGGTGACAATACATATTGAGTTGGATTTGCCGAAGAAACAGAAACATCTCTATCAAAGGCAACCTTCATTTGTTCTTTTGCTGCTTCTAACTCACTTTCCAATTCTGCAATAGTTTGAGGAAATAAGTATTCCTTTACAATTCCTGTTTTATCTTTCTGGCGGTAAGTTCTATTTGCATTTCTTGCAAGTTGAAAAGCTCCAGCCAAAATAAAACCTTGATCATCGGTAGGATACCCTGTTAATTCATATTTGAATAAATCCATCGCAGATTGATTTCCCGTAATACGTGCCAATCTTGCGCAACGCAAAACAATATTGCTAAGCGATATGTCTTGTAGCTCAATGTTCTTCAGAATTTCTTCTGCAAGATGCAATATTTCTTCAGATTTACCCATATTTCCATCCATAATTAGAGAAAAAGAAATTTGAAAATTTTTCAAAACAATTGAGTGATAATCAAACACACAAGCGCTACACCCTCACCTCCACCATTGCCTCTTTCCCCCATCCTACTCCTCTCCCCCTCCCCTTTCAAGCCAAAAAGACCGATCAAAAAAACCGCCTCTTTCGAAGCGGTTTAGGGTAATGCGGGAGTAGATGGAAGAAGTTATGACGCAGTCCGCATCCCTGTCGCGCGGCGAGCGATGATAAAGGGCATCACCGCCAAAGCAACAAGCTGGACACCGTCTGAAAGATATTGCGAGACATCATCGAACGATGCCTCGGCAATGAGGGATCCGCATACCGCTATCAGGGAAATAACAATAACGATGCTGGTCGGCACGAGAAACATATCCGTTTTCTGCGCTCGAGGCAAAACAAACCATGATCCGAGTGTCCCGCCGAGAACTATACTGATGGTTCCCACAATTATTGCTCCGGATTCATACCCAGCAGCGTGCCCGATATTGGGAAAAGCAATAAAATTGCTCAAAAAAGCCCCCGCAAGTCCACCGATTATTCCAAAAACAAAAGAGGTTACAAGTCCCGAAAGAAAAACCATGAGAAATGTTTTCATACCGTAGTTTCGTTAAAATTCATATCCAAAAAGGAATATCTCTTGTTCGGTTGTAACAGCACCGTTGATAGCGTCGCGCATCGCTTGCGTTGATGCCTCAACCTGCTTCTCGTATTCTTCTTCCGAAATCTTCTCCAAACGAAACGCTCGAACAGCTTCGCGCTGAATACGGGATCGTTCTTTTTCCCCAGCTTTTATCTTTTCTATTGCCTCTTTTGGCACTACCTTGAAGAGATCTTCTGGAGACTGTATCTCCGGATGTTCACCGTTTCGGATGGCGGGAAAAGTGGCTGTAATATCTGAATAGCCATTGGTCGAAGATGAGAACTCCGGAAATTCTGAGCGAAATTCAGACTTCTTCTGTCCCTCATAAGAAAGATATTGATCATCCGTCAACTTCTCTTGTAAGAACTTATAGCGATCTTCCACAAGAATGCTAAATCCAAAGGCAAACCCATCCATATCTATTTCTCCGAATTCCTCCTTCTCGCTAAGTTTTTCCTGCCGAAACCAAAATTTATAGGCAAAATTCAAAAAATCACTTCGTACCGATTCGGAAACACCCAACGATGAAAGATCAGATATAACAAGAGCATACCGTTCGTCCTTCTGAAACACCTTGATATCCTCCTCACTCGGTTCTCCAAACCTCTCGATCATTGCTCGCATCTCACTCCGGGAATATACTTTTTCATTCCCGGAATCGGTATGTATCGGGGGAGTAGAAGGCGTATTCGCATTGTTCAAGGAATTTGCATTTTCACCTTCGTCTCCATAGAAACGGAAAACAAAAACCATTCCCCCAACGAGGGAAAGAGTGAGACAAGCAACTATCGAGAATTTTTTCCCGGAAGGATTCACGTGCTAATCAAAAAGAAACAACACATACAGCACACCCGATACCGAAAGAACAATGGAAGAGACAATCAGGAAGTACTTCAAGCGACGATTGTCATTTCTCTCTCCGAGAAGAGATGAGATTGCGAATCCGATTGCTATCCAAAAAATGAGATTTCCCAGAACAGGAAAAAACCATCCTTCCGGAGTCGGCCATCCATTTCCCACGAGGCCATATTCAAATGTCTGCAAAGGAAAACCGCCTATTGCGACAATATTTTGGTGCGCGCATTCGCACTCATCAGAATCGAATTCAAACGGTATATCTCGATAGGAAAGGAACAAACTCACCCAAAAAAATAGAACACCAAGACCGATCGAAACGATTGTTTTTTTCTTCATAAGAGTACATATAAATTAAAAACGACTGTCTATTTCCTTGCCATAGAATACAAGAAAAACAGACAGTCGAAAAGGG
The DNA here is from genome assembly GCA_964550545.1 of uncultured Bdellovibrionales bacterium. Lineage (GTDB taxonomy): Bacteria > Patescibacteriota > Minisyncoccia > Moranbacterales > UBA1568. The sequence goes on along the minus strand of CAZJZN010000015.1, from coordinate 18,414 downwards.
CACTCGCTATTCAGGCGATCAGAAATTACTTCTCAACCCATAACCCAGTATCCCACATCTTTCCATTTGGTATGGAAATCATAGTGTTTCCACCAAGGCAGACCTTTTCAGGCTTCTGACAAAGTGAAGCGGTAAGTGAACCGAAAAGCGATCGAAACCACCAATCTTTGTTCCACCAACGAACTTTGCTTTTATTCTTGGCGAAATCGCTGTGAAGATTATAGTCAAGAACCCAGTCCGAATCGGTGCCACAAAAAGTATTGGAAACCTTTTGCACAGCATATGGATAGGATGGACCTCTCTTCACGTTCTTTTTTGGTTCCTTTTCCTCGACACTGGTGGTACCGCAAGAACTTGCTTGCGCAACACGATTCAACGCCTTTACTTTCTTGCTCTTGGGTTTTGACTCAGGAAAAAGCTTTCCATGAACAATTCCTGAAACGACACTCTCGGCAACCTGAAAACCCTGTTGGGCATACACCTGCTTCAGCACGGCGACGAGTTGCTCTTCCGAGACACCCTGCTCAGCGTAGAGTCCGAAAAACTCCTTTTCACTTATCACGCCAGCCACAATGAGTCCAGCGATTTTCTTGGAGTCAAAGGGTTCGAGACCATCCTCCTCTGATAATTGAATAGAAGGTGTTCCAGACAACAGAGCATCACTCTCCGCCGACGCAACACCAGGAAATCCAGTGAGAGCCACAGCGAAAAACGCCAGGACGAGGCTCATAGGAGCCACGATTTTGTTCATTGCTACTGTTCCTTTAAAGAACGAGACAAGAAAAAGGGGTCTTGCCACCCCATCAAGCAACATTCCTCGCCTGACCAAAACATCCTACCAGAAGAAAAATGACTTTGTCAAGGGTATATCCATTCGATCGAAAGAACTCAACAAACTCCCCCTCCATCCTACTCCTCTCCCCCTCCCCTTTCAAGCCAAAAAGACCAATCAAAAAAAACCGCCTCGGAAGAGGCGGCTTGGTTTCACTCGCTGTCAAAAGTCTCTCGAAGAGGACTCTAACGAAAGAAAAAATCGGGCGAGGTGGAATAGTGTTTTCACTAAGCCACCCCGCCCTGTGTCAGGCGCCGAAGCCACAATGAGCAACGCGCGGAATCACGAAGCGTTTCATTGTCATCACCTCCTTTTTGTGGGGCAACTACATTTTATGTAATCACAAAAAAACTGTCAATTGTCTCTTCACAAACCACGGGAAGAAGACGCTTGTTTCTTTTTTGTAGGTTTCGAATTCGGGATTGCCTGCCATACCTTTTTCGAGGAGCGGAATACCCGAGACGAAGAGAATGAGCGTGGTGATCGCGAGGGGTCCCGCAATACTCAACCAGCCGAGGGGGGTCGAAAGTGCGAGGACAAATATCCCCCACCAAAGCGTCACCTCGCCGAAATAGTTGGGATGCCGGGTATAGCGCCAGAGTCCGGTTTTCAAAACGCGCCCGCGGTTCTCGGGATTCCGGAGGAATCGCACCAGTTGAGCGTCCCCGACCGCCTCAAACACAAACCCGATGACCCAGAGCCCGATACCGATCGCATCAAGGAATGTCCACGCGCCACTCGGTGAGAGATTGATCGCGACAACAGGAAGAACGACGAGGAGAAGGAGCGCTCCCTGGAGGACAAAGATCTGAAAGAACGCGCGGAGCGGAAACCACGCTCCCCACGATTCTCGCCACCCGGCATACCGACGATCCTCCCCCTTCCCGCGATTGCGGACGAAGATATGGATCGAGAGCCGGAGCGCCCAGAGAAAAACCAGCGTCGTCACGAGGAGCCCCCGATCAAAGCCCGCACCCCCGCCGACAAACGTCACGATCGCGACCAAGAGAAATCCGATCCCCCAGGCGATATCCGCCACATCGCTTCGTTTGGCGATGAGTGACACGACAAACCACGCACTCATATACGAAAGCACCAGGAGCGCGAGAAGCAGATACGTTTCAAAGAGAAGGGGCATAGGTTTTTGGAAATTTATACCAAATTAAATAAAAATGTTCTACGCCCACATTATTGCACGCCGAGATTATAAAAAATAATTTTTCGAAACTTCGCTCCGAGCCCGGGAGGAGTGTGTGAGAAAAAGTATTTTTTATAGTCGAGGCAACTCCCAAGGGAGCAGAAATTGATTTGATTTGGTACTACTGAGACATTTTCGTCACAACGACGGCAAGGACGGCAATCGTGCCGGTAAGGAGCGTGCCCCAAACAAGGTCGACAAGGGTGACGATCGTGGGCCAACTCTTGAGCGTCGCCTGATTGGTGAGGTCATAGGTCGCATAGGCGAAGAGTCCGAGGAGGGCGCCCGAGAGAAATACCTTGAGAAGACTCGCGCCATTCTCGAGCGCCGGAGATACGACAAAGAACACTATGCCGAAAATATAGAGAATATAGAAAATGCCCGCCGGAACAAATCTGGGCGCGTCAGCAAGGAGATGCCCAAGATAGGGCGTATAAAAACGCTTCGACATAACGGAGAGCCACACCGCGTCAATCGCAAGCATCGAAAAAAATGCCGTCGCGTATGAGATAAGAAACGATTTCATAGGTATATATAAAAACGACAAAAAAAGGGATCGACGCGGAAAGTAAGAACGCCACTGTCAACTCCACTTCTTGTCAATACTATCACATCCGCTTCATTTCCAAGAAACGCCGACGTTCCTCCGGAGGAAATTTTTCGATCGCGGAGCGAAGCATGGTGCGTGGCATACGCGGAGCATATTTCTCAAGAAAAGAAACTAGAACCGCTGTGTTTTTCTTTCCCGTTTCACGGAGCATCCAGCCGGTCGCCTTATGAATGAGATCATGCGTGTCATCAAGAAAACGGGTGGCAATCTCAAGCGTTGTTCCGAAATCCCCGTTTCGAATACATGCCAGCGTCGCAATGATCGCCATCCGCCGTTCCCAGAGATTATTCGACCGAGCAAAACGAAAGAGCATTCCCCGATCATTCCTTCCCGACAGGAAATCCCCCACAATATTCGGCGTCGTCACATCGACCAGATCCCAATTGTTCGCCGCGGATCGATGCGCGATGTAGAAGTCGAACACCTCTCGTTTCTCGGCGAGAGTTTTCGCTCTTTCGTATCGGAAAACAAGTATCAAGAGTCCGATCATTCGCTCCTCATGCCACAAGCTCCCCAAAAGCTTCTCGAGAGCGGAAAAATCGAGATCGCGATACCGCTTCGCAATCTCCCGCTGTTCTCCCATCGTAAGCCCCAAGAATCGATCGCCCTCGCCATACTCTCCCTTCCCGGTCTTAAAAAATCGGAGACTCACTCGCGCTCGCGCCGCCGTCCCGCGCACCCGAATATCCTTTTTGAGAGACTGAAGATTCATACCAAGAAGCTATAGGCCATCAACGCATCAACAACCGAGCGCTTTTTGACAGGCCTCTTTCTGATCACCCGCCTGATCACAGGCCGCGCATGACGCCTTCTTCATATCACCACTTCCTGCTCTGGGAACGTTCGAAGTCGGCATCCCGGACGGATTCGTCGGATTCATTTGGGGAAGCGTCGCCGGATTGGGCAGAGCCTTCATCATCTCCGCCATATCGACAAAAGCGACATCCGATGGAACGACAAAAAGCGATGCATCCGTTTTCCACGAATCGCAATCATAGGAGTATTCCTGATCAAGATCACGCGTGAAATCATTTGAGGTCGAAGCATCCGGCACTTCCTCCGCCGTATCATCGTCTGACACGGGAGCCTCCTCTTGATCCGCATCATTCATTGTCATCTTCACTCCCTCCTTCATCCCCTCCGTCCACACATAGGTCGTATTGCTCGCCGTATCGAAAATCATATTCGAAGTCGTCGTCCCGCCCTTTCCGCCGGAAACGGTATTCGAAACCATCGCCCGGCTCTTACCGCCAGACACATAGAAGGTTCCTTCGGATTTCATCCCTTCGCTTTCATTTTTGAACGTGCATTTCTGCGACTTCCCCATTCCCAAGAGATCACGAAGAGACATCCCTTCTTCCGCATCCCCCGACATTTCCGATGATATATTCTCTCCACTCATTTCTTTCGTTCCTGACATCTCCGACTTCTCCTCATCCGACCCGCGCATCATAAACAAAACGCCTCCCGCAAGAATCACTCCAACGGCTATCATACCAATAAGCACCGGGCTCATCTTCCCTTTCCCATCCCCCGCCGCTTGACCATTTGATATTGTTTCTTCCATACAAAAAATATAAAGACTTATTATCAAATCAAATAAAACTGTTCTGTATTATTTCCATACTATATTATTGCACACCGAGACTGCAAAAAAAACGTTCAAATTTTCGGTACCGTGAAGCGTTTTGGAAAAGCTCTAAGATGAGTAAACCCTGTTACATCGATTTTTTATACACTATCCTTCCGATAGAGAACGTAAGTATGACCAAACACGCGATTGCGGTCGCGATAATGCTCGGGTATTGTCCGTCAAAACCGCCTTCGGATATGTGCTTGAAGAGTATCCATGCATACGCCCAGATGAACACCGTGCCATAGGCGATATTGTTGTCTCTCCGCATTCGCGCGATTCCAATCACCGCCCCGACCAAGAGAATGACGCTCGTCCAAACAAAGTCGGCAATACCAAACCCATTCCAGCCGATACCGACGAGGAATACCGTGATATTGGCGATTGATGCCACCGTGATCCACCCGAAGTAAATACTGAAAGGCGCCCAGATGAAGAGTTTTTGGAGCGCGGTAAACTGCTCGGCGCGGAGGATGTCGGCAATCGTGATGAGAAGCATAAGGAGCGCCGCCATAATGAGGACCGAAAGACCGATAGTGTCATAGTGCCACGCAAATATCCAGGAGATATTGGCGAGCGACGTGGCGATAAAGAGCGGATTGATTTTCCGGAAGATGTCCTCTGTTTTCTGATCTTTATTTACAAACTGATACAGCACATACCCGCCAAGCAAGAGATAGATCAGACCCCAAATGGAAAAGGCCGGACCGGCGGGAGCAAAAAGATTGGGATAGGCATCCGATATCTCGCCCGTAGAGCGATTGTTGATCGGCAAACCGTTCGCCAAGAAATTCACCACCGCCATAGCAACATACGCAACTCCTGCACACATTTTTATACACGTGTTTTTCATAGTTTTGTTTTTTTAATTATTCCAGCGCATTGGTCATACCCGACGCGATGACTCGTTTTTTACAATTGGCAGATGAAACGGATCGACTTTCATTTCCTCGAAATAGAAACACCGCGGGCATCCCATGAAAAGCACACTCTTTGACCGCGACAATGCGAACAGCGCGTCCGATTTCGGATCACACAGCCCCTTGGTCCGTTGCAGCATGTAGTAGCAGGGCAGAGAATAAATATTACCACTCAAATATATCAACGATATTTTCGATAGCCGATTTTATGCGATCGATGATTCCCTGCCGTTCGAGTAGTTTTGGTTTTTCAGGAAGCAATCGCACAATATCATTCCCTTTCGGAAGATGTTGGGTATAGAGATATTCGCCGATTACTTCCTCGAACTTCTCGATGAGAATCTGTTCCGATTCTGCCAACTTCCGAAGACTCGTCGATCGTTCACTCGTCCAAAATTTTCCAAATGCCGTTTCGACATCGTCCGCACGCGCCACTTTCGGCAAATTTTCTTCGATAAACTTCTTGATGAGATCTTTCTTCTTGCGAAGCTTCACATCCCGATCGAAAATGCGCAAAATTTCTTCGGTTTTTTTCTCGCGCATTCGATCAGATCGAACATTCTTGAGACCGGCGATGAGCATGATAATGTAATCGAAATTCACAATAACCGCCGCAGTAAGTTCAATTTCAAAATCAATCTGATCCAAAATGGATTCGATATTTTCCTCATTTTTCTTACGCTCTTCGTACAGATCCAAATACTTGCTCTGGTAATCGAAGAATTCTTGCTCCGATATACCGAGTTCGGAGAAAGAAAATTCCGCGAATGTCTCAAGCGAAGACTTGATCCGCAACAGATCGCGAAACGCCCTCACAAAAGTCGACTTCTCTTCTTCTCCGCGCAAATCATCCACTGCGCCAACTGATGCCGCCACAGTTCGCAATTCTCCGAGTTTCTTTTCAAATTCCACCTTCTGATCTTCATACGGTCGCTTGAAAACAACTTCCCTCGCATTCTCATCACCAAAAAGCCGGAGCGCCGTATCCGTCGCCTCCTTCAGATTTCGGAACGATACGATATTGCCATGCGGCTTGTCCGAATCGAGCAAACGATTCGTCCGAGAATACGCCTGGATCAACCCGTGGTACCGGAGATTTTTGTCCGCATAGAGCGTATTGAGCCGTGGACTGTCAAATCCCGTCAAAAACATATTGACCACAAGAACGAGATCCACCTCTTTTGCTTTGATGCGTTTCTGCAAATCGCGATAATACTCGTAAAATCGATCCGTTGAAAAATTTGTCTCAAACTCGGCGTTGTATTCTTGGATACACTCTTCCAAAAAATCCCTCGAGTGCGCATTCACGACACCTTCAGCAAGCGGATCCAGATCGAGCATATCCCCACCCTCGTCTTCGTTGACGCGATAAGTAAAAATCGTTGCGATACGGAAATCCTCAATCTTCTTTGCCTTCAATAATCGATAGTACTCCTTGAGTACATCGATATTCGACACCGCAAAGAGCGCGTTGAATTTCCCGTTCTTCGTCTTCCGTTTCCAATCAGACAAGATATACTCCGCGATTTTCCCGATGCGATCATCACTTTCCAACACTTCGCGTGTATCTATCCCCTCGACGAGGGTTTCAGAAAAAATATCCGCATCCAAAGTATCCGGATCCTTCTGCTTGTACCGTCCCACATACTCAACCGAAAACCCGAGAACATTGCCGTCTGATATGGCATGCGTGATGATATACCGATGAAGACAATCCCCAAAGACATCTTTGGTCGTCACGCCGCCGACATTATTCTCCGCAAAAATCGGTGTCCCCGTAAAACCAAAGAGTTGCGCTTTCTTGAAAAACCCTCTGATCCGAGCCTGCGTCGCCCCAAACTGACTCCGATGGCATTCATCGAAAATAATCACCACCTTTTCATCAGCAAGCGAAGCAAATTCCTTTGCATATCCCTCTCGCCCGAGAGCTTTGTCAAGCTTCTGAATCGTCGTCACGATGAGCTTGCGATGCGGATCCGAGAGCTGTGCCACCAGATGCCGAGTATTGTCGGTTCCATCCACCGACCCATCCGAAAACGAATTGAATTCCTTGGTCGTCTGAATATCCAAATCCTTCCGATCCACCACAAAAAGCACTTTCTTCACCTCCGGCATTCTCGAGAGTATCTGACTCGTCTTGTACGACGTGAGCGTCTTGCCCGATCCGGTCGTGTGCCAAATGTACCCATTTTTGTCGGACTCCCTCACTCTCAACTCAATCGCCTTGACAGCGTAGAACTGATATGGTCTGAGTACCAGAGGAATCTGGAGCGACTCAGAAAGTACAATATATTCCGCGATCATTTCCGAAAGCGCGCACTTCTCGAGAAACACATTGGCGAAACGATCGAGATCCGTGATCTTCTTGTTCTCTTCGTCAGTCCAATAGAATGTCTGTTCGAATGATTGCTTGGGATTGTTGGAGAAATATTTGGTATTGACCCCATTGGAAATAACAAAAATCTGAATGTATTCAAAAAGCGTCCCTGTAAACGAATGCTTGTGATAGCGCTGGATCTGATTGAATGCTTCTTTCATCTCCACTCCGCGCCGCTTGAGCTCGATCTGCGCAATTGGCAACCCATTCACAAGAAGTGTCACATCATAGCGATTTTCATATCGCCCCGCCTGCGTGATCTGGCGCGCCGCTTGGTATTCGTTCTTGCACCATTCTTTCGTATTGAAAAATCGAACAAAAAATGTCGAATCGTCATCCCGGGCGAGCGCCAACCGATCGCGAAGCGTCTTCGCTTTCTCAAACCGATTGCCTTTATTGAGATGATTGAGCACGCGCGCCCATTCCGTATCCGAAAACGCGGTTGCATTGAACTTCTCGAGCTGGGCGCGCAGGTTCGCGGCAAGCGCTACCGCATCAGGAAGCTCAACCGGCGCCCAGCCCAAAACTTCCAGCTGATCAACGAGATTCTTTTCCAGTTGTACTTCGGATTGATGGGTCATAAATTATTTCTTCAAAAATTGAAAATCTTTTTTGGAAACAAATTTTTTACCCTTTTCCAGTATATTTTTTTTCAGAAGTTTCCTGTGTTGCGCATAATAAACAGATTGTATCCCATTAAAGTTAACTTTCCCTTCCTCTACCATTCTGATAAATTCCTCCACCGAATTACGAACATCCTCATAGAACAGGTTCATATCTATGCATAGAGTATCTCCGTGCCAAATAAGATGGTTTTTTCTTGAGATTGATTCTGGAAAGTTTCCTGAATTCACACTGAAAATCCATCCAAACTCCCTCTTTCCGCATTTGAATTTTTTTGGATCATGCTGATGTAACAATCCATGTCGAAATATGAATGTTATAAACACGGCATACTCTTCGTATCTTGAATCAATCCGAGACATCACATCACGAAAATAAGCAACTATATTTTTCGCGGTGCCCCTATCGGTATTGTTCCCTGTAAGATAAGCACCCAATCCGTCAATTTCAGGGAATAACATTCTCGGTATAGCAAAAAATCCGCAACCGGACTTATAAAAACAATCCAACGCAGAACCAACATCATCAATAATTGACCGCTTTACTTGCAATCGAAGCCATTCAATGTATTGCTTCTTACTAAAACCCATATGCATTACACAAACATCTGTTGCAACAATCCCTTCTTGAACGCTTTTGCACGATCGAGCTCGGAGGAAATAGCGGAAATCTTTTCATCAAGACTCGTCAAAAAGTCCGCAATTTTTTGTTGCTCTAGAAGAGATGGAAAAGCAAATGTTAATGACTCAAGATCTCCTTTAGAGATAAAAGGTTGTGCTGCACCTCGCTTCGGGATCACACTTCTCAAAAGAGAAAAGTAAATATAGCCACTAATCGATTTATTTCTTCGAGCGGAAATCGTTATTGTATTTTTTATTGCCGTAAAGTCTTCGTTTGGTCTTATAAGAAAACCACAATTAGCCCCAATCGCCGACAAAACTATAGTTCCAACTCTATATTCCGCATGATCAATTCTTCCATCGGCACCAGTTGCACTAACAGCTAAAAATTTCCCTCCATTTACATAAGAAGATTTTGTAAGTTTTGTATTTCCCCAATCTATAGTAGCAACCGCTTTCAGTTCATTCTCCTCCCAATCTGGATACGAATTTCCATTTTCATCTTTAAAACGAATTTCCTGAGAAAAGATCTTCTGCATCACGCCTTTTTTGTATCGTTCAATGGAGCTTTTCTTTTTCGAAAGCTGTTCAATCTTCTCATCTACCGCCCCGAGAAATTCGGCGATTTTTTGTTG
>CAZJZN010000015.1:0-8865 GCA_964550545.1 uncultured Bdellovibrionales bacterium | reverse complement strand
TCTACTCAATAAAAGCATTGAAGTACCTATCATAGATATACTTTCTGTCGTAACCCTCATTCTCGTCGTACCTTTTTAGAATACCAAGATGAACAAATCTATCGATTACCTTCTGTGCACCAGGACGAGAAAAACTAGTCACTTCCATTATGTTTTTGGTAGTAACTATCGGATGACCAAAGAGGTACTTGAGAACTTTCATACTGCTCTCTGACTCCCGTTTTGCAAGCATTTGAAGTTTCTCCATATCTTCGTCCCTGATGACTCTTATTTTTTTAGAGACATCAATAGCTTCTTCGGCCGTCACAATAACTCCATCAAGAAAAAATTCCAGCCATGCCTGGACATCACCATTATGATAGCTGTCGAGTTTCTGATAATAAAGCTTCTGATGTTTTTTGAAGAAAGACGACAAGAAAAAGACCGGCTTTTCAATAAGTCCTTTTTTCTTCAAGAGAAATGTGATAAGAAGTCGCCCTAATCGACCATTACCATCCAGAAATGGATGGATAGTTTCAAACTGGGCATGTGCATACGCAATGTGTACAAGCGGTAATGTGGATACGTCGTCATAAAAAAATTTCTCCAATTCACCTAATGCCTGTTTCATTTCTTCGGGTGGAACAGGGATAAATGTTGCATCTTTAAGAAGCCGGGCTCCAAGCCAGTTCTGAGAAGTACGAAAGTTCCCAGGATCCGAAAAATGCGTTGCACGTGCACCCTCCATAAGAACCCCATGCAGTTCCCGTATAAACCTCAGCGACAACGGTAACGTCTCCAATCGTTCCAACCCGTATTCCAATGTTTTGAAATAGAAAATAATATCTTCGGCATCATTCGGTTTCGCGGTAGTAATTCCTGCCGACTTTTCAAGCGCGTCAGCCATCGTTGCCTGCGTTCCTTCAATTTGCGCGGAAGAGGCCGCATCCTTATACGAAAACATTCTCAAAAAGAATTCTATATCTGGCAGGGTCTGCGTAATACCATCGAGTTTTCCAATAAGCCGCTCCGCTTGCGTTGCCTGGTTAATGATAGTCTGATCTAAAGCAAAAAGACCTTTTGCGGGAAAAGGATTTGGTATAGAGGCCATATATGAGGCTTCATTGGAAAATTGCTTTATTTTCCGACAAATTGGAATGTTCTTCATACCTAGTTTGCTTCTTTTGTTAGATAGTAACTATGTTATACTTTAGTTAACTTCTTGTCAAACATAGTAACTAGGCCTCAAAACGGACTTTTTATCCCCAATTCCCGGCAATATTCCGCAATCTTCTTGTCGGTCGCTTCCAGAGACTTTTCTATTTTCCGCAATTCAGCCGTTACCGCATCGAGATCGACCGGCTCTTCCTCCTCAAATGTATCCACATACCGCGGGATGTTGAGGTTGAAATCATTCTCCCTGATCTCTTCGAGGCTCGCGCGATGAGAATATTTCTCGATTTCTTTTCGATTGCAATAGGTCTCAAAAATCTTTTCGATATGCTCGTCCGACAGTCTGTTCTGATTCTTCCCTTTTTCAAATTCGCGCGACGCATCGATAAAGAGAATACCCTCATCATCGCGACGGCACTTCTTGAATACCAAAACCGTCGCCGGAATCGATGTGCCGTAGAAAATGTTTGCCGGAAGCCCGATCACCGCATCGAGAAAGTTTTGCCTTTCGATGATATATCGGCGAATATGTCCCTCGGCCGCTCCGTGAAACAAGGCGCCATGTGGCAACACAACCGCCATCGTGCCATTGTCCGCCAAGTGAGAAAGCATATGCGTCACAAAAGCGTAGTCCGCGGCACTCTTCGGAGCGAGTCTGCCGTACTGAGAGAATCGATCATCGTGTGCAAGCGTCGGATCAGCCTCGCCCTTCCATTCCATTCCAAACGGAGGATTGGCAACGATCGCCTCCGCCTTGAGACTCATATGCATATCTTCCGTGAGCGTATTGCCTTGTCGAATAGAGAAGTGATCAAACGGCACGCCATGAAGAATCATATTCATCCGAGCAAGATTATAGGTCGTCGGATTGAGTTCTTGGCCGAAATAATCTGCCACTTGCGCGTATTCCCCGATGCGAAGGAGGAGTGATCCCGATCCGCAGGTCGGATCATAAACCGACTTCACCCGTTTCTTTCCTTCAGTCACGATGCGCGCAAGGAGTCGCGAAACCTGCGCCGGCGTATAGAACTCCCCACCTTTCTTGCCGGCGCCCGCCGCAAATTCGCCGATGAGATATTCGTATGCATCGCCCAAAACATCGCCCTTTGCCTCTTCGAGACGGAAATCAATCCCCGCAAGTTGCGAGAGCACTTCGACAACGGTTTCATTTCTCTCTTTGTTGCGAGAACCAAGCTTGGACGACGTGAGATCGATATCTTCGAAAAGCCCCTTGAAATCATCTTCGCTCTCGGTATCGGCCGAGGTCTTCTCGATGGCATCGAGTACTCGCTTGAGGTCTTCCAAAATAAAGGCTTCCTCCCCCTTAATTTCTCCCCGACCTTTTCTTACCAGACACGCAAACAGTTCCGACGGCTTCAAGAAAAATCCGAGATGCTCGACACAGGCAATGCCGATCTGCTCGAGATACTTTTTCCCTTCCGCGGTATGCTCGCGTATATCCGCATACGAAAAATTTTCCCGAGCAAGCAGTTCCTCATCCACATATCGAGCCAACTTCTCGGAAAGATATTTGTAGAAGATAAAACCAAGGATGAAATTCTTGTACTCATCGGCATGCATCTTGCCGCGGAGCACATTCGCCACCGCCCAGAGTTGCTTCTCCAACAATCGTTTTTGTTCTTCAGACATAGGATCATTCACTAGAATTCAATTCCCCCACTCTACCACGCCAAACCCCCATCTTTCTTCCATCCTACTCCTTTCCCTCTGCCCATTCAAGCCAAAAAACCAAAAAAACACCCCAAAGATCCGAGAGTCCATCTGAAAACTCTCTTCCGTCGAGAGAATTTCAAATCTTGATTACCGATCACCTCTCACTAATAAGATTTTTAATAATCTTTACCATCACCTCTTTTTCTTTCGGATCGCTTTCGGCGATGAGGAGTGCAAGCGCCGTTAGGGCGGTGTCGCTGATTTTCTTTTCTCCATTCTGGCGATACAAATATTCGGACTTGTCTAGAAAATAAACAAAGAGAAAAGCTCCCGAGCGCTTATTGCCGTCGGAAAACGGGTGATCTTTGATGATCAAGTAGAGAATGTGTGACGCTTTGTCTTCAATGGTTGGATACAATTCTTTCCCGCCGAATGTTTGATACAACCCATTGATAATGCCTTCAAAACTTCCCCCTCTTTCTTGACCGAACAATTCACCAGCTTCACCTTTGGCCAACAGCTCTTTCTTGAGTTCCTCTATAATCCGCGCGCAATTTTCGTACGTCAAAACAAATTTCGACTTTACACCTTTTGTTTCTCTGATTTTTCCCTTGTCGTATTCATCAAGAAGAGTGAGTGTCTTGGCATACAAGGCAAGCAGACTCAAAACCTCACTCTCCTGTCCGGCCAGCAATTCTTTCTTGGATTTTTCTTCCAAAAAGCTTATAGCTATTTGCAATTCTTTGAATTTCTCGCGAGCTTCTATAAGTCGCTTTTCGTTGATGGCGTATCCCCTTATCAAATACCGCTTCAGTATTTTAGTAGCCCATTGACGAAAATGAATGGCGCGAGATGAATTTACGCGATACCCAACGGCCAAAATCACATCCAAGCTATAAAATTCCGTTGGTCTGTCAGAATGTGCAATGTGCACTTTTTGCACATTGCTTTTTCTGTCAATCTCTCCGTCGGCAAATATCTTATTGATATGCTTGGTAATCACCGACCTCTCTTTACCGAAAAGCGCGGATATTTCATTTTGCCGCAGCCAAACTGATTCATCTTTAAAGTGCACTCTCAAATCTACCTCGTTTTTCGCGGTTTTGTAGATAATAATTTCTCCTCTTTTTATCTCGCTTGTCTTGTCGATTTTTTCCATAGTGATTATTTTGTAATATCCTCGCCAAAAAGTATCAGGGGTATCGAGACGCCACCAAAGCCTCCTTCCCCATCCTACTCTTCTCTCCTTCCCCTTTCAAACCAAAAACCAAAGAAAAAACCGCCTCCCGTGAGACGGCATTCTGTTCTGCGGGACATACTGGACGACGTTCGAACGTTTTTAGCGGAGAATATGGTGCGATTTGAATATGTATCAATCACAAAATAGTACCCCCCACCCGCACTCACTATTTCTCCAATACAAACTGCTTCAGTTTTCCCACGAAATCATCGGGGCTGAAAACTCGCAGGATATCAAGCCCAAGTTTTTCGTAGGTACCGCTTGTATCAATGCAGTCATCTATGAGCACTGCGTCTTTGTATTTCACATTATTCTTCTCCAGGTACTCATCAAAAAACGGGATTGAATCACCCTCCGTATCAAACTTGAGCATTCCCATTTCGAAAGAATTGAGTACGCCATCAAAATGTTCCGAAAGCCGAAGCGCCGGCACGGTAAACCGCGTGAACGTATCCATATTGTCCGTTGCGATGACACATTTCACTCCGCCGCTTCGAAGTTTCCGGACAAGCGGAAGTACTTCATCAGAGACCAAACGCATCGTTTCGCAACTTTCTTTGAGGTCTTGGAAAATGATTTCTTGTGAATATCCAAAACGATCGCCAAGCAATGCGGCGATATCTTCGGCGGTCACCTTCCCTCGCATCCACTCCATCACCGTCGGCATATTCTCTCCAAGCAGATATCGAGAGAGCGGAACATACCACTCATGCCGCGGATGTTCCGGATCTTTCCACTGATCCCAGAATAGCGACGTTGACAACGTATTATTCCAATCGAAGAAAATGGTTTTGTACGTTTTCATTTTTCCGTGTATATTCATACCCTATTCCAAAATATCCAAGAGGTCGCTCACTTCTTTGAGAATTTTCAGGTCATTCGGAATTTCTTCCGGCATCTTGGCATATTCATTCTCAATGAAAAGCGCATCAATGCCGACATCCTTCGCCGCGAGGTAATCGTAGAGATAGCTGTCGCCAACCATCAGCGCGTCGTTCTTGGGAAGATGAAGTAATTCGAGTATCTCCAAGATAAGCGCTCCTTTCCCTTCTGGGCGATCTCCCGGAGAAGAACGGTACGAATGAAAGAGTTCAAGCAAACCGAAGAACTCAAGTTTTTCTCGCAACTCTTCATTCGCAACTTCCACCGAATACGGGCTTGCCGAAACCAAAACGAGAGTCACGCTCCCCTCTCTCAATTCCAAAAGCGTCTCCTTCACATTCGGAGCGAGCTCCATGTGCTCCAGATAACTGTCTTTTGTTGTGGGGTCATGATAGACCCAGTGCGGCTTCTGACTTCTTTTCGTTGACGACGGATACCAAAGCGTTCCGTCACCATCGAAAAAGATAAGTTTCTTTTTCATACGTTTCTCTGTCATAAACATGCCTGCATAGGAAAAATGAAAATCTACTTCTGCGCGCTCAGTATTCTATTCCGCACTTCATCAAGTTCCTCATCGGACATTCTCGGTCCCTCGACCGTTGTGAGGTAACCGATATAGTCCGGATAGAATTCAGCATGCTTGCTCCAGACTCCTGTTTCACCAGCGAGCTTCCCATGAAGCGGATAAAGCTTGGCGTGCACGTGCGCAACACCGGTCCCCTCAAAAATCATTGCCACTCGCGAAGTATCAAACGCCTTTTCGAGAATCTTTGCTACCGTTCGCGTCGCATGAAGCAAGCTCTGATAGTATTCGTCTTTCAAATTGAACAGGTAGTCTCCGGTATTCTTCTTGGGAATAACCACTGTCATTCCCGGGGTATTAGGAAAAGGTGTGAGGAACGCGACATAGTTTTCGTTTTCCCATACTTTCCATGATTTGATTTCACCGGAGAGAATTTTGTCGAAGAGAGTCATAGACAAAATATAGATGCTTACGAAACAAACGGGTTCGGCATACCGAAAACTAACTTCTCGAGAGTATTGATCTTGTCCGGGTGAATACCATACTTCAGGGCATACAAACTCCCGACAGAACAAAACAGCGCCGTGCCGTAATCAAACCCAAGTTTCTCCGAAACATTTTTTACGACCACCTCGCCATTCCCCTCCACCTCGACAAATGGGTCAAGAAACGGCCACTCGTCTATCGTAATTTCCACACCGTCAAGTGTCCAGAGTTCGCGTTTTGTTTCTTGATAGGATTTCCGCGCACATCCAATCGTTTCGAGAAGCTCGACCGCATCACCAAAATCGTTCACTTCAAGACACAGTTCCTTTTGATTTTCAATGCTCTCGCCATCATGCGTTTTCAGGCTCAGTGTCACCTTGTCGCCCTCGTCGCGCACGCGAAGCCAGGAATTCTCCGCATTTTCTTTATTGGGAAGCCAGAACGGGATACGCCGCTGAAGATATTCCGGTCGCATCAAAACAGCACCTGCAACTCTTAATCGTTTGCGAACATCATCCTTCTCGATATTCGGAAAAGTTGCTTCGTATTCGATGTTCATAGGACAAATGGAGCAAAAAATGTCTATTCCTCGTTAAAAACAGTTTCTGTAAGGAGAGCGAACGGATCCTTTGAATACGATGCGTAACGAACCTCTCCGCTATTTTTTAGAAGCCATTGCAAACGAGACTTCATCGCATCACGCTCCACGCATGCCAATGCTTCTTCTTTTGAAAACCACCTGGCATCAAGAGTTTCAATATCATCTTTCTCCGGAACGCCTCTCACATATTCTGAAATGAAATCGAAGATCACCTTACATGGTTCATCAATGCTTGAATAGAACGCGGATAATTTAAGAACGCGAATATCCACTCTCGCTTCTTCTTGTATCTCTCTTTTGAGAGCAGATGGGATGTCTTCGCCTTCCTCAACCTGACCGCCAGGAATTTCCCATCCTCGCTTTTCCGTTTTCACCAACAAAATCTTCCCTTCTCTATTGAAGACAAGAGAAGCCGTGGCAACAATGTGTCGCGGGTAGTTCCTCTCATCGCTCATATGTTTATAATCAAATTATTTCCGACTGAAAAAACTGCTCCTGAAAATGTGTCGCCTTCCGAATGTCTTCATCGGATATATTTTCGAGTGATTTCGGAACGACTACCAGTTTGTCGTCATCATCATTCAAGCGGTGAATAATGGCGATGCACTTTCCTTTGAAGGATTCTATCGGCTTTTCAACACCGAGAACATACGCGTCCAGTTCCTCTCCATCCGGCGCTTTTGTATCAGGAATATATCCGTAGTTCGCTTCGTAGGCGAAGCCGTGCTTCGGATGCTTGCTCCCATGCGGGCGGTCGATGATGACATCCACTTCTTTTCCGAGATAGGGCTTGGCGAGTGAGAGAGATGCAGAATCCATACAGAAAGAGTAGCACAAGACTCACCACAAAAGAATCAAGCCTCATTGGATTTCCAACAAGGCTTGGTGAGCGAATAACAACTTAATACATCGAGGCATGAAGCCCGAGACCATAGGCAACGCTTGTAAAAGCGTCAATCGGCAGGAGCTTCTTCTCTCCGAACTTGTCCGAAAAGATTCTTCGGACTCTCGGAATAAACGATGACCCACCAGTTAAAAGAACTACGTCTATATCGTCCATAGAAACTCCGGAACGAATCAGGGTATCCTCCGCACAGGCTTCAATCTTCTGAAACTTGTTTTCCGCCAGATCTTCAAACTCATCTCTCGTGATTTCCTCCCGTATCACGATATTTTTCTCGGAAAATTCGATGACGGAAGATTCTCTCTCGGACAATTCCCGTTTTGCTTTCTCGATGGCTCGAAACAGCATATAGCCGAGATTTTCGATAATGAGCGTGTGGAGATTTTCCACCGCTTTCCGATCTTCACCGGATACTCCTCGAAGCGAGTGGATTATTTGAAGCGTCTTCCTCTCGCGAAGCCGTGGAATCATATGCCACTCGCAGAGTGTTCGCGGAATCCAAACTGGAACTTCAAGAATTTGATTGGGCAATGATCCGCGAATCTCCGCTCCTTTGCCAAAGTGTTTGGCAAGTTTGTGCCACATGAGAGAAGCATCGAAAACATCGCCGGCGATATACACTCCTCCCGTTGAAAGTATGTCATCTTTCCGGTTTTCTCTCGGGTCGTGTTTCCCTCCTCGCAGACGCATCACGACAAAGTCCGAGGTTCCGCCACCGAAGTCGCCCATAAGAACGAGCTTTTCTTCGCCAGTCTGAAGACTTGACTCATACGCAAGCGTCGCCGCAATCGGCTCGTACACGAAATGTACGTTTGTAAACCCTGAACGCAGAGCCGCCGTCCGCAATCTTTCTTCCGCCAAAAGATCAAGCTCCCTGTCTTCCGAAAAAATCACGGGACGACCCATGACGACCGTGTCCACAACATGTCCGACATGGAGTTCACCACGATGCTTGATGGTTTTCAGGATCAATGCAATGAGATCTTCGATCTCGTAGCGCTTGCCGAAAACATAGGTCTCCGTGAAACTCTTGCTTGGCAGGAATGCTTTGATGGATTGCATGAATCGACCGTATGAGCCGCCGTATTCGATATATTGCTCGATGGCTGACTGACCGACACTCACATCTCTTTCCTCGTCAAAAAACAGGACTGATTTGAGCATCTCCTGAATCTGGCTCGAGGGATCGATTTTCAATATCTCTACTTCACCGTCTTGCGAAACAGCAAGAACAGAGTTCGTGGTGCCAAAATCAAGACCGAAGATTATGCTCACGATAGTACACCTCTCTCAACGAAGTTAAAGGGCTATTCCAATGGAATCATAAACTACCAAAAATATCAATGCGGTGTATGCGTCCACCCATCTTTGCACTCCCCGTCCAGAAAAGGATTACCGTCATT
>CAZJZN010000014.1:14745-22233 GCA_964550545.1 uncultured Bdellovibrionales bacterium | reverse complement strand
CACAGCGAAATTTTCCAAAATTCCGCTTCCACAGCGGGATTTTTTGTGGTAGGGTAGGGGGGGGGATTGGTAGGATATGTCGAATTTATCTTAAAACGTGATGATGTATTTTGTGTTATGGAAACAAATCTTCTAAAAGCATTGGCAAATATTGTGAGGATGCCAAACGCTCACATCTCTGCGTTTTCCAAGTCCTCAAATAGAATGAATAGTCGAGGGGAGTCCCTGGAACTTTTTGTAAAAAATGCGTTTTGTGATTCCTTCTTGGAAGAAGATGAGAAAAAGCGGCTTGAAGTTTTTTCTCAAGCTTTTTCGTATATTGGGAATCAGAATAATCCTCCCGATATTATACTTCGTGACGGTGATGGAGTGGAGATCAAGAAGATGGAAAGTTCTGGCTCCGGAATTGCTCTGAATAGTTCGTATCCCAAGGATAAAATTTACGCGGATAGTCCTATGATTACGGCGGACTGTCGAAAATGCGAAGTGTGGAAAGAAAAGGATATTCTGTATGTGATAGGCACGATGAATGGTAATGCTTTGAAATCACTGTGGTTTGTCTACGGGGATTGTTATGCGGCAAACAAGGATGTGTACGAAAGAATAAGAAGTACAATTTCATCGGGATTGCACGAGTTGTCAGATATTGGTTTTTCGGAGACCAAGGAGCTTGGAAGGGTGAATAAGGTTGACCCTTTGGGCATAACGTATTTGCGCATTCGTGGAATGTGGCATATTGAAAATCCGCAGAGGGTTTTTGAATACATTTCCCAAATATCGAGTGGAAGCTTTGCTTTTACTTTGAATGCACTCATGTTGAGGCGCAAATACGATTCTTTTCCTGAACGTGATAGAAGAGCCCTTGAGTTGATTCAGATTGATGGATTTTCGATTCGTGACGTAAAGATAAAATCACCGAATAATCCGGCAAAAATGCTTGAAGCGAAACACGTTTCTTTTCAAAGATAGTATATCTTATGAAAATCGCATCACTTTTTTCGGGAGCTGGCGGACTTGATAAGGGCTTCGAAATGGCTGGATTTGGCGTGATATGGGCAAATGAATATGACCCCACCATTTGGGAGACGTTTCGTTTGAATTTTCCGCGTACAAAATTGGATACGAGAAGTATAACGAATGTTTCAATCGATGATATCCCCGATGTTGATGGTATTATCGGGGGACCGCCCTGTCAGAGTTGGAGTGAAGCTGGAGCGGGGCGCGGGATAGAAGATAAGCGTGGACAACTTTTTTATGAGTACATACGTGTTCTTAAAGGGAAGCAACCAAAATTTTTTCTTGCGGAAAATGTTGCCGGCATCCTTCATCCGAAGCACGCTAAAGCTTTCTCGAATATTATTCAAGAGTTTAGAAATGCGGGATATGAAGTTTCCTATGATCTTCTTAATGCGAATGATTACTCCGTGCCGGAAGATCGGCTTCGCGTCATTGTTGTGGGGTACCATAAGAGTCTTGGGAAAAAGTTTGAGTTTCCAAAACCTCAGTCACATAAGCCGGTATTAAAAGATGCGATCTATGATTTGCGTTTGGCAAAGCGAGCGAAAGACGGAAACAGAACAAATGGGGATGCTCTGAAAATACCCAATCATGAGTATATGAATGGCGGATTTTCAACGATCTATATGTCTCGAAATCGCGTTCGGTCTTGGGATGAACCCTCTTTTACTATTCAGGCTGGAGGAAGACACGCGCCGATACATCCACAGGCTCCAAAAATGAAATTCATCGAACAAAACAAGAGAATTTTTGTGCCAGGAGAGGAACATTTATACCGGAGGCTTTCTGTTCGAGAGTGTGCGAGAATTCAGACGTTTCCGGATGATTTTATTTTTAGGTATGAGAATGTCGCTGATGGGTACAAGATGATTGGCAATGCTGTTCCAGTAAACTTTGCTTTTCATATTGCCCAAAAGATTTCTGAAGATATAAAAGGGATGAAAAATAATAGGGCAAAAGAATCAATGCCAGAAAGTGAGGATCTTCGGAAAACCTCTGTTTTTTCGGTTACTCTCGAAGATATACAACAAGAATCAATGCGTATTATCGGGCGAACGCTCGATGATGACGAACTTCAAGCTGCGGCGAAAGGAATCGATTGGGGATTGTCTACCGGAATCTATATTGTTTTCGAATCCGCCATACGAGAGGCGGTTGCGGAAAAATCTCCCCCAATGGCTGTTTCGAACACGTCGGTATCGAAATGCGAGAAGAAATAGACTCCTATTTTCAGAGGTTTCGTTCTTGACAAAAATAAACTCATATACTAGATTCAAACATACGCCTATGAACCAAAAAGCCCTCATTCTCTCGATCCCTACGATGCTCGCCGTCTTCCTTCTCGGCGGATGGCTTCTGTTGCGTGAGCCGCACAGCATTCCGGAGAGTCAGAATCCGCCGGTGGTGAAGGAGAGTCTGGAAGAAAAAACAGTTTGGTATGAGATTCCGGAAATAGGAATTCGGTTTCCGTCGGATCAAAATACGAAAGATGAACTTGTATATAGTCCAGATGCCTATTCAAATCGTTTGAAAGAGAAAGCTGTTGCAAATGTTGTTATTGCATATTTTTCAACAAAAACATTGGAATCTCTCAGTGAAAATTGTTCTGCTAAAAATGGTGAACTTGGAGCTATAAGTCGTCATTTAGGAGAACCCTATTTTCCTGAAAATCCGTGTTTCGGCGGCAAGATGATTAAGAAAACATCAGAGGGATACTTCTGTGTTGAAAAACCGCAAGCGCCTTGTATGGATGGAGATGAGTACGAGAGAAACAGTAGGCTTCTTCAGGAACATGGCACAAGCTTCAACCCATTCTCTGATAAATTTTGGGAATCTGTTGAAGTGTTTGATTTGAAAAGGTAGTGATAGGTTGATGTAAATTTTCGTTTGTTTCTGATCCGTTTACCGAACCCATTTTTCAGACAATTAAGAAAGATGTGTTCGCGAGCGGGTCAGTTTTGATCTTTTACAATCCAAAAGGAGTTTCGTGATGAAAGCGAAGTTGTTGTTTCGTGGATCGTTTGCTTTTTCCTTATTTGTGATTTCGGGTGTTTCCCTGGCGGAATATCCGCACTGGGATACCTGTCCAAAAACAGGGAATTATCTTCCTGGTGATAGACCTGTTGATCCTGATCCAAAAGTGCAGGGTGATGAGTATTATGCGAGCGCCTATGGCTTTGCCCAGTGCAATTGCACTGACTATGTTGCCTATCGTCTCAATTGGAGTGGTATCTCGTTCAGTAATGGATATGATGGGGACGGATCGGTGTCGAGTTGGAGTCATGCGTACTTATGGGATGATGCCGAGAGAGCGGGAAAGGCCAAGATTCGAGTGGATCAATACCCAGCGGTTAATAGTGTCGCGCACTGGGACAAGAATGAGATAGGGGGAGGTTATGGTCATGTCGCCTTTGTGTACAAGATAAATGTGCATGGAGACGGCAGGCTTTCCTCGATTGAAGTTGCTGAGTTTAATGTAGAGAAGCCATTGTCTTATGGCATCCGAACCCTCACGCCCGGCACATCTGAGTATCCCGGTCGTTTCCTGCATTTTGAAGACAAAGTGAGTGGAGATAAGCCGAACGCTACCTGTGTGACGAATGCGCGAAATCTCCCCGGCGGCTTCGGTCCATTTTGTTGGATTCATGGTCAGTACAGCGCCCTGTGCGAGCACGGGACGAAGTGGTACTACTTTGATCAACAGAACACCAAGTTCTATGTACTCTCCTCGTCATCGTGTCCAACACAGCCGAGTGGCGGCATGGGAAGCGGGTATGCGACGGTTGTTGGAAATGATTCGTCGCGATTTGCTGTTTCCGGCGGGAGCAGCTTGGAACCTCCGGGTTCCTCCCCCGTATCCGGCTCTGATTCTTCCAGTGACCTTCCCAATCTTACGATGCGGGATGTGTATCTCCTGGATGAATACAAGGCAAAAATTCCCTCAATCGGTGTAAACCGAAAAGGACATTGCCATATGAATGTGAAGAATACCGGTACGAGGATGGCAAAGGAGAAGTTTGAAAACCGTTGCTGGATTTCTGATGGAAACTGGTTTGACGGAAAAGGCAACGCCATAGACATTGGAAAACAAGATATGGAAAATCTTGACGATGGGCAGTCTCGTTCCTCGGACGAAGATTTTGACGGCATAAAATGGCCGGGCAAATACAATCTGGTCGGTTGCACAGACGCCTCGTACAAGGAAAAGGAATCTAATGAAAAAGACAATTGCAATATGGGCGACAAGTCGCTCGTGAAGGAATTTGTCTTCATGGTGACGAGCAGTCCGGATTTGATGACGCTTTCGGCCGGTCTCACGAGCGGGAAGACACAACTTCTTGTTAATGAGCCGTTTGCCATTTCTTCAACCATTTACAATGGGGGAGAAAATTTCGGTCAGAAGTATGCCTTTATCGGATACTTCATAGACGGAGTATTCATTGGACAGAATCAGGTCTTGCGCGAGAATTTGCAGGGAGGATGGAGCAAGATAGAGGAACTTTCCGTTCCGGCAGGTATAGCAACCGGTGGCGTACATGAAATCAAGGTGTGCTCCGATTTCGTTGCTGCTATTTCCGAGCCAAAAAGTGAAGAGAATAACTGCTTTTCGTTCAATGTGAAGGTTTCCGATCCGAATGCTCCTGTTCCGTGCCCGGTTATTACGGCGGATACATGGGGACCACCATGGAGTACGGTGGAACCGCCGTATAATGCTCCTCCATTCAAAACGGATGGAACGCTCGTTGTGACGCCGTGGTGTTTTGCGAATGCGCCGAATCGTCTTGAAATCGTTGTTCAAGGATCGACAGATTTTCTTGTTTCCTCGAGCATGCGTATCAAGAATGCAGTGATAAGCCGCTCATACGTGATATATGACTCTGGTTCTTGTTCGGTGTCGAGACAACCCGGGAGCGCATGGTGTGGTGGTGAAGCGCGCCTGATCGTGGAAGGGAAGGATGTCGATACGAGTGTTCCGAGCAAGCCGACGGAAATACTCGTCTACACATGCCAATTGTCAGGCGTAAACATGAACATCATGACGTGCAAATGGATGCATCAAGCGGCGACGATGTCGGCGAAGCGGTGGTAATCAAGAAGTGAATTGATTGAATTCGATTGAATCGAACCCTCGGGGAGCGAAAGCTTTGCGGGGGATTTTTTTATCTTCCGAAGCCGAAGAGGCTGGTGGGTTTGGGGAGGGGTGATGGAGGAGGGAATGTGGAAAAATGCGTGTTTTTTGTGATTAGCACTCGTACTTGACGAGTGCTAATTTCTTTTTTATACTGAAGGCGTATGAATGAACGACAGCAACATATTCTTTCCGCGGTGGTGGAGCTCTATACGAAGAGCGCGCTTCCCGTGGGGTCGGAAGCGCTTCTCGAACATTCCCGACTCCCGGTTTCTTCGGCGACGGTGCGAAACGATATGGCGGCGCTCGAGGAAGAAGGGTACCTCTATCAGCCGCACATTTCGTCCGGGCGTATTCCGACCGACAAGGGCTACCGCTTTTATATCGAATATGGAATGAAAGAAGAGTTCCTGTCCAAGGCGGAAGAGGCGCACCTCAAAAAAGAACTCCTGGTTCTCGAGGCGCGGCACGCGCGGCTCGCGCGGACAACCGCCAAACTCCTCTCGACGCTTTCGGGGAGTCTCGCAGTTTCCGGTGTCGTCAATCGGGATGAGTTCTATGATTTCGGGATGAAGGGATTGATGGAAGAGCCCGAGTTTCAGGAGCTCGATGAAGTATGTCGATTGGTGGAGGCGCTTGATTCGATTGATGAAAAACTGGAATCGATTCTTGGAAAACTTCGTGACGGTGAAACAAAAATTTTTGTCGGTTCCGAAAATCCGATCGCGGAAATTTCCAATTGCTCGATGGTGGTCTCGCCCTATCGGAATGCCGAAGGTGACCGGGGCGTCCTCGCCATCATCGGTCCCAAACGAATGCGCTATGCCAAGAACAAGTCACTTCTCGAATATATGAAACGAATTTTGGGTGGGAATGTGGGAGTAGTGCTTATGATTATTTCATTGCCGTAGTTTTAGGAAAATTTTATGGAAACAAACATTGTTGACGGGAAGTTTATGGAAGGGACGCATGGTCATGAACTTTTTCAAATCTCACAGAAGGTGGTAATACATGATGCCGAAAAGAACGCCTTTCTTCTGGTGAAGATTGCCGATGTGGAAAGTTCTTTCGCAAAGAAATACGGGATATGGGACTTTCCGGGCGGTCATGTTGATGTTGGTGAGACGCTGAATGCCGCGCTTCTTCGAGAAGTATCTGAGGAGATAGGCGCTGTTCGGGTTGATGACCCGAAGCCGATTGGAGTGTTTCTTGCTGAGTATGCTGAAAAGCGAGTGTGTACCATTGGGTATGTTGCCACGCTTCTCGAATCCATTGATCCTACGCTGAGTCCTGAGCATAATGAGTATCGCTGGGTGACGGCGCAAGAAGTGGCGGGAGGCAATGAATATGGACCGATCATTCAGCAATTTGTTTCGAGTGCCGCGGAGCGGCTCAAGGAGCGTGAGTATCTGAATGACGCGAAGCGGATTTATGCGGACTTTGAAAATTATAAGCGAAGACAAGAAGAACGAATGAAGGAGCTTTCGGCGATGTGTGTCGAGGGGGTGGCGCTCGATATGATTCCGGTCTTGGATAATTTCCGCGCGGCGGGAGCACATGTTCCGGAAGAGGAAAAGACAAAAGCCTGGATGACCGGCATTACCTATATCGGAAAGCAGCTCGAAGACGCGCTCGCATCGCACGGATTGGTCGCCTATGAAGCGAAAGAGGGTGAGATGTTTGATCCCTATCTCCACGAAGCGGTGAGTCATGATGAACAAGGTGGTGAAGACGGGAAGATTGTGAAGGCGCTTCAGCCCGGATACAAAATGGGAACCAAGGTTATTCGTCCGGCGAAGGTGATCGTCGCGTGAGTAATAAGTAGTAACCATTTCGTCATTCCCGCGAAGGCGGGAAACCAGGTACCACTCGTTTAACATATCGTTTCTACAGATTAAACTTGTTGATACTTTCTGTAGGTTGGTGGAGGCTGGATCCCCTCCGCCAATCGGCGGAGAGGATGACGAAAAAAGAAAGGAGGTGAGTACTATGACGCGAAGTATTATTCATTGGTCGCCGATGCGGGAGTTCGATCGGTTTTTCGACGAAGATATGTGGGCGCGCGGTTTCGCGCCGGCAGTGGATGTTCGACAGGACAAGGACAACGTGATTGCGGACTTTCAACTTCCGGCGATCGATCCGGCGAACGTGAATATCACGATCGAGAACGACGTGCTCACGGTGTCCGGCGCAAGCGAAGAGAAGCATGAGGTGAGGCGCGAGGATTACTACCGTAAGGAAATCAGTCGCGGCGAGTTTTCTCGCTCGATTATTCTCCCGATGAAGGTGGAGGGTGACAAAGCGGAAGCCGCCTACGACAAAGGTATCCTCACGATCACCAT
>CAZJZN010000014.1:3533-14645 GCA_964550545.1 uncultured Bdellovibrionales bacterium | reverse complement strand
TATGGCAAAGATACTGGGTATCGATCTCGGGACGACGAATTCGGCGATGGCGTTTGTCGAGGGCGGAAGTCCGACGATTGTGGAAAACAAAGAAGGGAATCGTACGACGCCGTCGATGGTGGCGATTTCCAAAACCGGTGAGCGACTTGTGGGGCTTCTCGCGAAGCGTCAGGCGGTGACCAATCCGGAAAATACGCTCTTCTCAATCAAGCGGCTCATCGGGCGACGTCACGACGACGCGGAAGTGGTGCGCGATCAAAAGACGCTTCCCTACAAAATCGTAAAGGCGGGCGAGGGCGTGAAAGTAGTGATGGGCGGCAAGGAATATTCGCCGCAAGAAATTTCGGCGATGGTTCTGCAGAAACTGAAGGCTGATGCCGAAGATCGACTCGGCGAAAAAATCACCGAAGCGGTGATTACCGTGCCGGCGTATTTCGACGACTCTCAGCGAAAGGCAACCAAAGAAGCGGGAGAAATCGCGGGTCTGAATGTTCGTCGCATTATCAATGAGCCGACGGCGGCGGCCTTGGCGTATGGCTTCAACAAAAAGAAAGATGAGAAGATCGCGGTCTATGACCTGGGTGGCGGTACGTTCGATATTTCCATTCTCGAAGTGGCGACGGATACCGTCGAAGTGCGCTCAACGAACGGCGATACGCATTTGGGCGGCGATGACTTCGATCAAAAAGTGATTCACTGGATTCTCGATGAGTTCCGGAAGCAGGAAGGACTCGATCTCTCAAAGGATCCCTTGGCGCTCCAGCGCATCAAGGAGTCGGCGGAAAAGGCGAAGATTGAACTCTCGACCGCGCAGGATACCGAGATTAACCAGCCGTTTATTACGAGTGATACGTCCGGTCCGAAACACCTCGTGATGAAGCTCACACGGGCGAAGCTTGAAGAATTGGTGCACGATCTGGTGATGGAAACGCTCACTCCGGTCCGACAAGCATTGAAGGATGCGGGTATGACGGCGAAGGATATCAATGAAGTGGTGATGGTGGGCGGAATGACTCGGATGCCGCTTGTCCTGAAGACGGTTGAGGAATTTTTTGGAAAAAAGCCGGATATTTCGGTAAACCCGGATGAAGTGGTCGCGATCGGGGCGGCGATTCAAGGGGGTGTGCTCGAGGGATCGGTGAAGGATGTGCTCCTTCTTGACGTAACACCGCTCACACTCGGCATTGAGACCTTGGGCGGTATGCGAACGCCGATTATCGACGCGAATTCCACGGTTCCCATTTCGCAGTCAAAGGTGTTTTCGACGGCGGCGGATTCACAGCCTTCGGTGGAGATTCATGTGCTTCAGGGGGAGCGTGAGACTGTCGATGGCAACAAGTCGCTCGGACGATTTATCTTGGATGGTATTCCGCCGGCACCTCGCGGCGTGCCGCAGATCGAAGTCGCTTTTGACATTGACGCAAACGGTATTCTCTCGGTGACCGCGAAGGACAAGGCGACCAACAAGACGCAGTCGATTCGGATCGAATCTTCGACCGGACTTTCCAAAGAAGAAGTTGAGCGAATGAAGAAAGACGCCGAGCTTCACGCCGAAGAGGACAAACGCAAGAAGGAACTTGTCGAGGCGAGAAATATGGCGGATACGCTCACCTATACGACCGAGAAGGCGCTTCGCGAAGCGGGCGACAAGGTGACGGCGGAGGAAAAGAAACCTGTCGAAGAGGCGATTGTCGAACTCAACAAGGTGAAGAATGGCGATGATCTCGAGGCGATCAAGAAGGCATCGCAGAACCTTTCCGAAGCCGCCCAGAAAATCGGCGAGAAACTCTACAAAGCGGCAGAAGAATCAGGGAGCAAGGAGCAGGGAGCAGGGAGTAATCCCGAATCCGGAAATCCCCATCCCGATACCGAACCAAAAGACGCTGAAGTGGAAGATGGAAAGAAGTAGGACTTTGATTTGATAGGCAGGGCGAAAGCCCTGCCTTATCTGTTTCTAGAAAATGACTTCTAAAAAACAAAAAGCGAACGTTCTCTATGTCCAACTATTGGCAATAGAAGACGGTTTTAATCAACGCGAAAAGGAAAATGGCGTTATTTTTCATACTGAATTATCTGAGTATAATGCGCTACTTGAGAATTCAAGCAACGATTTAGGGGGGGATATTTGCAAATATGCAGTCTCTGATAATTATCTAACTACATCAGCCAAGGGTAATAAATTTGTCTACCCATCTGGGATTTTATTCCAGGTAAAATGTCTTCTAAAGTATCTGGAAGTGAAATATAAAATTTCGGCACCAGAGACTTCTTTTATAAACGATCAATTTTTGAAGGATAAATATTCACTTTACGTACGTGATAGAAAGAGATATACCGCAAGTGATACTCTTCTCTCTGTTACACTCGAATTTGAAGATCGTCTCAGAAGAATGGCGGAGTTGCCTAGCGAATCTACCGGGATTGATCTTGCGAATAGGGCACTGCATCCTAGAACAGGGGCTTTGACTTTGGTGGGTATGAGCAGTAAAGATGCTGAAGGCTACTATAATATAGTAAAGGGTTTGTTTGATTTTGTTCGCGGAGGTCATCATCATATAAAAAATGAAATTGGAAGACAGCCTCTTTTTCAAAAAATAATCTTTATTGATATGGCGTTAGGTCAGTTTAGTAATTTAATTAGGAAAGAAATATATGAACAACAAAATACAACTCCAAATTAAGGCTACAGATGAGAAATTGAGGGGGGAGTATGCGAATATGATGCAAGTATTGCATACGAAGGAAGAATTCATGCTTGATTTTGTGAGTGTCTTTCCGCCGACGGGAACACTTAATGCTCGTGTTATTGTTTCGCCAGCGCATTTTAAGCGTATGTTTTTTGCTATGCAGGAAAGTTTGAAGAAATTTGAGGACCAGTTTGGTAAAATAGATGCCTCTAAGGGTCCAGAAATTCAAATTGAACACCAAGAAAAGTAAGTAAAATTGTGACTGGTATAAAAATTTCCTCCTCCTCTTTGATGAGAATAGCCCAGTGTATCAAGAGTGGAAATTGGATTAGGGCTGGAAATGAGACTTTGAGCCCCCGTCTTTTTTTGCGTATCTCGCATGTTATAATAATTTTTACAGCTCCCTTTTCTTTTCAACGGAAATTCTTAAATTTTTTTACTACTAATGTAATCATATTGACAAAAAATAAATCGTAACATAATATAGCACGTACGTCTATGAGTCCAATGAACAAAAAAGTTCTCATTCTCTCGATTCCCATGATCCTCGCCGTCCTTCTTCTCGGCTGGTGGCTTCTGTTGCGCGAGCAGAGAAGTCTTCAGAATACCGAAAGACCAACAGTTTCTGATTCGGGGTTGGCACAGAAACAAGTCCAACAAGTAGATGAAAAATCGCAACTGGAAGCTTTAGCGAGTCAAGTGGAGAGGATATCTATTCCTCGTGTCGATACAGCTACTTGGCAGGTAAAAAGTGGAATTCCTGGGATAGAATTTAAATATCCGAGTGGATGGGAAGTGAAGCCAAATCTCTCAAAAAACTCATACTGTGTGAAGACACGAGATGATCGTTATGCGAAAATTCCATCAAGCTCAGCCCAGGTTCTTCAGGGAGATGAGTGTGTATTGCAGATCGATGTAGATCCTGAAAACTCGCAAGGCGGGCAGAAAGTTTTTGATTCTCTCCAATTGTTGCAAAAACAATATCCAGACGGAAAAATGAGTATTATTCAGGAATCTTCTTTTGGGAAATTGTTTATATTTGAAGACTCATCCGAGACAAGGGTATATGCCAGCTTGGATGAGGTTTCATTGATCATACGGCTCTGGAATATGGATAAAAAACTTGATGGTGTTTCTGATGTTTTTTATGGTGTTCTTTCTACCTTAAGACCTACGCGATAGATCTTTGCGCCGTCTCAATTGGGTGTAAGAATTATGCTTATGCCCGATTGCTGGCGGCGTGCCGACAGTGAATTTGTTTTTTTACAACTCGAGATAACGAGGTAATGGTCATGTCTCTTCTGAATCGTTTCGTTTGTTTGATTCTTCTCTCTATTGTGAACGTAGGAATTGTTTCTGCGTCCCCTGTCACCCCAACAGGATTCTTTTATCCGGTTGGTGATGACAATCTTCGCGTGAGTGAGTGTGGACGATGGCTTTCAAGGTCAGCTCCGTTCGGGTGTTACAGTTCTTCGGGAGTCTATCATATTGGCGTGGATATTATGGCAAATGAAGGAACAGATGTTCGCGCTATCGCTGATGGAAAAGTAAAAAACCACATCGGTGTTGCAAGTCAGGCTTTTGGCGCCGGAAACCTTGCCCTTCTTATCGAGCATGAAAGTGTAGAGAAAGGAACACAGCCTTTTCTTTATGGACATGTCCGGATTGAAGGTGCAAAGGGAATTGGTGCACCTGTAAAGGCAGGTGAGATAATTGGAAAGATTGGCTACTGGAGTGGAGGGAATCATTTGCACTTTGGTGCAATTGATCCGTCATTGGATGACGCTATTAATGTTAGTAGCTATGGTCGTTGGCCAAATGAGAAGTATGGCATTTCCGAAAATGGGTATTTCGACAATGGCTTCACTGACCCGATCTATTTCATTGCTCATCATGGAGCAAAGAATTCTGTTTCTTGTGCCGAGCAGAGAAATAATCTTCCCGCTACAATTACGCGAGACCATGTTTGTTTCGCGGAGCTTTGTCCGGGAGTTGCCTTGGATGGCCGGTGTGATCCTTCTGATACGGAGATGTATACTGTATGTGTGTATGAGGGAAGTTCTCTGTGTGCCGTACCATCTTCGGTGTGGAGTGCTACTGGATATGGAGCCTCGACAAGTGGAAATCCGTACGGTTCTGGCGGAGATAATCCTCCCCCCTCCACCTCTCTCCCCGATCTCCAAATCGAAGAAATCACCGTTCACATCACTCCCGAAGAAGGAGACAGCACCCGACTCACCGAAGAAACAAGCCTCATGAATCCCGGACAAACCTACCAGACCAATGTCTGGCCGGTTTCCAAGGAGGAGAGCTGCCAAAACGGCAACACAACGGGAAACGAAGACTTCGAGGTGAAAACCGATGTATTCTACAAATACGCCCGAAGTGAAGATGAAGGTGATTGGCAACTTCTGAAGAGAAGCGAGACACACTGCAAATACATGGACGAAGATGATTCCAAGAAGGAAATGATCACGTTCATCGTTCCGTTTGACGCGGCTGGGAAGCGCTTCTATGTCAAAGCAAAAGTCGACGCGACCCAAGACATTGCCGAAACGGATGAGAACAACAACAACTCCGATGTCGAATGGTACCCGATACAAAGCGCCTGCGACCTCGTCATTTCTTCCGGAAATCTGACCAAGGGCAGACTCACCCTCAACCAAGGAGAACCTTATGGTTTTGGGGCAACCGTCCTCAATCTGGGTCCCGACTCCTGCCCCTCGGACACGAGGCTTTCCTACTTTTACAAAAAACCCGGAGACGCCGATTGGCGTTCTGCCGATGGCGACGATACGCCGGCGTCCAAACTTCTCCCGAATCAATCGAATGAAGAATGGATGACGGAGGATACTCTTGTTGCCGATATTCCCGGGACATATCAAGCGCGCATATGTGCCGACACGAACAATGGGAACCGGGAGACAAACGAAAGCAACAATTGTTTCGACTTTTCCTATACGGTTCTCGCTATTGTATGGAAACCGGACTTCATCGTTTCCTCCCTCTGGATCGCCGAAGGGACGACGATCAAGTCAGGGACGAGAGTGCATCCGCATTGCAATGCAAAAAATATCGGGAACGCCACACCGACCAAGGATATGCGTCTCGCCTATTACATCAACTCGAACCAATACCGAGATGATGACAATGTGGAGGCAAGTGAAATGTGTGTCGGATGCGAACAGCACGAGCAGGTGAACAACAACAATATCAAGCTCGGCGATCGAGGAACCCGAAGCTTCATGTGTTGCGTTGATTATCAAGGAGCGGTTTCTGAACTGAACGAAGGGAACAACTGCGCCACCATATACTTTACGGTGGTGAAGTGAGAAAAAACGAATGAGCGGGAGGGTCGGATGAATTGAATGCCCCCATGGGAAACTGTGGGGGATTTTTTTATCTTCCAAAGCCGAAGAGGCTGGTGGGTTCGGGGAGGGGTGATGGGGGAAAAATCCCAATTGGTACGATTATTCTTCCTCTTCCTTGCCTCAGAGTGGGGTTTTGGTACAATGGGGCGAGAGGGGGAATCTTTTTCTTTTACCTATGGAAAACGAAACCGGGCGGCCGCGGTACTCCGTGGTGGTGCCGATTTTTAATGAAGAGGGGAATGTGGAGGAGCTTCACCGACGGATTGTCGAGGCAATGAAGAAGCTTGGCGGGAGCTTTGAGGTTATTTTTGTGGACGATGGCTCGCGGGATGGGACGCTTGAGAAATGTCGCGCGCTTTCGCCGCTCACGCTGATGTCTTTCCGGCGAAATTTCGGACAAAGCGCGGCGTTTGATGCGGGATTTAAGCGCGCCGCAGGCGATATTGTGATTGCGATGGACGGCGATCTTCAAAACGATCCGGCGGATATTCCGCTTCTTTTGGCGAAGCTCGACGAGGGATATGACGTCGTTTCCGGGTGGCGCGTGAAGCGGCAAGACTCGATCGAGAAAAAGATTTTTTCGCGCGGCGCGAATCTTCTCCGAAAAATTTTGATCCGCGATAATATCCACGATTCGGGGTGTAGCCTCAAGGCGTATCGTCGAGAATGTTTCGACCACTTCGATCTTTTCGGCGAGATGCATCGATTTATTCCGGCACTCCTTGAAATTCGGGGTTTCCGTGTCGCCGAGGTCCCGGTGTCGCATCATCCGCGTGTCTCGGGTGTTACCAAATACAACTGGAAGCGAAGCATCAAGGGTTTTGTCGATATGCTCGCCGTGTGGTTTTGGCGGAAGTATTCCTATCGCCCGGTACATCTCTTTGGTGGGGCGGGATTCCTTCTTTCGATACTCGGCTCGGTGATTCTTTTCTGGATGTTTGTTGAGAAAGTGTTCTTTGACGCGTCGCTTTCGGAGCGTATCTGGCCGATGATCGGCGTCTTCTTTCTCTTGGCCGGTATCCAGCTCTTCATCTTTGGACTTATGAGTGATATGATTGTCCGATCGTATTACCGGAACCAAGGTACGATGAATTATGCTATAAAATCCGTGACGGAAAGAAAATAATCAGTTAATCGGAAACGGTTATGAAATTGACATTTGCGGGGGCGGGGTATGTCGGGTTGGTGTCGGGAGCGTGTATGGCGGAGATCGGGCATACGGTGGTGTGCGCGGATACGGACGCGAAGAAGGTGGCGAAACTCCGGAGAGGCGGGATTCCAATTTATGAATTTGGGCTTGAGGAGTTGGTGAAAGAAAATGTGCGACAAGGGCGGCTGTCGTTTACGACCGATATCGGGAAAGCGATTCGTGAATCGGATGCGGTCTTTAACGGCGTCGGGACGCCTCCCGACCCCAAGACGGGGGAGGCGGATTTGCAGTATGTGTTTGCGGTTGCGGAAGCGTTTGGCAAAAACTTGAACGGTTACAAAGTGCTCGTCAACAAATCGACGGTGCCGGTCGGGACGGCGGAACGAGTGCGGGAAATTGTCGCGAAAGCGAGCGATGGCACGCAGGAATTCGACGTGGTGTCGAATCCGGAATTTCTCCGCGAGGGGACGGCGGTCAAGGATTTCCTCAATCCCGATCGCGTGATTGTGGGGACCGATTCGGAGCGGGCATGGAGCGTGATGGAACGGATCTATCGCCCCGTCGCGCGAGCCGGACGTCCCATTATTCAGACGGATGTGAAGAGCGCGGAAATCATCAAGTACGCTTCGAACGCCTTCCTTGCGACCAAGATTTCCTTCATCAATGAGATTGCGAATTTTTGCGCGATCGTCGGCGGCAATGCCAAAGAAGTTGCGCGCGGAATGGGCTTTGACAGCCGGATCGGATCGAGATTTCTTTCGGCGGGGATCGGTTTCGGCGGGTCATGCTTCCCGAAAGACGTGAAGGCGCTCCTTCATACCGGACATGAACATGGTTATGACTTCACGATACTCGAAGCCGTGCGCGCGGCAAATGAGAAGCAAAAGCTCTTGCCGATCGGGTTTCTCAAAAAATCATTGAAGACGCTGAAAGGAAAAAAGATTACCGTGTGGGGGCTCTCTTTTAAGCCGCGAACCGACGATGTGCGTGAGGCGCCGGCACTTCTCATTATTGAGACACTTCTGAAGAATGGCGCTTCCGTTGTCGCTTTCGATCCTGTTGCGACCGAGAATGCCAAAGAATCTCTCAAATCTCATCCGCGGCTCAAGTTTTCCCGTGAGCAGTACGCGGCGGTGGATGGCGCCGACGCTCTCGTCGTCGCGACCGAGTGGGATGAGTTCCGTACGGCTGACTTCGCCGATCTTGCCAAACGAATGCGCGGCAACGTGATCGTTGATGGCCGCAATGTTTTCGAACGAGACGAGGCTGAAGTCGCCGGGTTTACGTATTACGGGGTGGGAGTGTAGGAAGAGAATGCAAAATTCAAAATGAAAAATGCAAAATCGACGTACATGAAAATCCTCATTCACAATTATGAGTATCCGCCACTCGGGGGTGGGGCGGGGAATGCGACGGAGTATTTACTTCGGGAGTTTGCGGCGTTTTCGGATATGGAGGTGGTCCTCGTAACGTCGTCGATTGATGATACGCACCGGGTCGAATACCCGGCGCCCCATATTCGTATTGAACGCCTGCCGATCGGAAAGAAAAGTGGGGAGAAGGATTTGCATTTTCAATCCAAGGCAAATCTCCTCGCCTATTCATGGAAATCGTGGTCGTTTTCTCGGAAGCTGATGCGGCGAGAGCATTTCGATGTGATGCATGCGTTCTTCTCGGTGCCGTCGGGGTTTGTGATGCGGCTCCTTGCGATGGAATTCAATGTTCCGTATATCGTCTCGCTTCGCGGGTCGGATGTGCCGGGCTATAGTGAGCGATTCAAGAATCTCTATGTGTTTTTGCGACCGCTGACACGATTTATCTGGCGTGGCGCCGCAAAGGTTATTGCGAACAGCGAAGGGCTTCGGACATTGGCACTCTTTACGGATGCGTCGCACGATATTGGTGTCATTCGAAACGGTGTCGACACGAAAGAGTTTTTCCCTGTGCCAAGGGACTACTCTGCCGATTCGGCAAAACCCTTTCGCGTTCTCGCAATTGCGCGCCTTACCCCGCGGAAGGGGCTTCGATCGCTCCTTGAGGCGATGAAAATTTTGAAAGAGAAGAAGACGCGAGAATTTACCCTCGATATCGCGGGAGACGGCGACGAACGTGAATCGCTCGAACATTTCGCCAAGGAAAGCGGACTTTCCGAACGAGTGCGATTCATCGGGCGCGTGCCGCACGCGGAAATCGTGCCACTCTACCATCGGGCGCATGCCTATGTGCTCCCATCCCTTAATGAGGGTATGAGCAATAATGTCTTGGAGGCGCTTGCCTCGGGACTCCCTATTGTGACGACCGATACGGGCGGGACGCGTGAACTTGTCGAGGACGGCAAGAACGGCTGTATCATCCGTATGCGCGACGCCGAACACATCGCCGAGAAGCTTTCTTTTCTCGCCTCCCATCCCAAAGAGGCCGAAGTGTACGGCAAAGAAAGCCGCCGCCGTGCCGAGCGTTTAGGCTGGAGCGAGGTGGCGAAATCGTACCGGAAAGAGTATCAGGGGGCAGTGAATAAGAAATAGGAAGTAGAAATTGGAAGGAATGAGTTGGGAAAATGTATATGAATCCAGAAAAATTGTTCACTACCTCTATTCTTAGCAAAAAATCTCCCGACCGGACGACGATTTCTGTTATGTCGAGACATACGGAGAACGATGGCGTTACGCCTAAAAAGGAAATTCAAGAAGGCATATCATTTGATGAATGGATGCGACATTTTGCTCCACCATCGAAATTGGTTGGAGGTTATTATCGAGGGGAAATATCGTGGGAAGAGTTTGAAGTTGCGTACAGGCGTTTTCTTGAAAGTGATGCGCTAAAAATTCAATTGGAAGAATTTGCAGAACGTTGCTTGAAGGAGCCAATCACCTTGGTGTGTATCGAAGCGGATGCTGATCGATGTCACCGGCGATTATTGGCGGAAAAGTTAAAAGAATTACAGCCGAAACTAGAAATTGTTCACATGTAGAATGGTCTCTGTTTCTATGAATATTTTTTCCCGAAAACATTTCTCTTTTCTCCTGAAGCTCCTCGTGTCGGGGGGGTTTGTGATGTGGCTCGTGTGGCGGATCAATTGGAGTGAAGTTTTTGTGCGGATACTCGAGGTGGATCTCCCCTATCTCGCGCTCTATATCGTGCTTCTTGTGTCGGGAATTATTCTCTCGGCACGGAAGTGGCAGATGATTGCGAGTGCCAAGGGATTTGTCCGTCCATACGGGGATTTTTTTCGCG
Source organism: uncultured Bdellovibrionales bacterium (assembly GCA_964550545.1). Taxonomy (GTDB): domain Bacteria; phylum Patescibacteriota; class Minisyncoccia; order Moranbacterales; family UBA1568. The sequence continues at coordinate 4,203 of CAZJZN010000014.1, read as the reverse complement.
CGTATCTTACGGGGACATTCATCAATAATTTCCTTCCTTCGACCATTGGTGGTGACACGTATCGGACGCTGTGGCTTGGGCGGCGAGACGGTGCGCTTTCGCCCGCCATTTCAACGACGCTTTTCGATCGCTTTACGGGACTCTGGGCGGCAATGGTGTTCGCGTTCCTTTTTTCGCTCTTTCATCTCTCGCTTGTATTTGCGAATCCCGTGTGGCTCGCGCTCATACTTGTTATTTTTCTTCTTCTCTCGATTGATTTTCTTTTTCCGGTTCTTCGAAAACGCGAGTGTGTTCGTACATTGTTTTTGATGTTTCCTGAAAAGTTTCAATATCTTATTCGTGAAATCGTGAACTATCCGATCCGCCGGACCGTTATTCCGGCGCTTGGACTTTCGCTCGTGTTTAATTTTGTCGGCGTCGGACTTGCCAATCTGGTCCTTTTTTGGGCATTGGGTGGCGAGGTACAGGTTTTCCAGTATCTCGGCGTAATTTTCTTGGTGACGATCGTGTCAAATATTCCGGTCAGTATCAACAATATCGGTCTCAAAGAATGGGCATACGCAACCTTCTTCGGGTACCTCGGCGCGTCCGTCGAGACGGCGGTTGCCGTTGCCGTGACGAGTCGTCTTATCCAGATGCTCGTGAGCTTCACGGCGATTCCGTTCTATCT
>CAZJZN010000014.1:0-3433 GCA_964550545.1 uncultured Bdellovibrionales bacterium | reverse complement strand
GATCACTTTGACAAAGTTGTCGGGGCGATTGTCGATGATTTCGACAAAATCGGCGGGAGCGGATTCATAGGAATCCTTGAAATTGATGGGGATGTCTCTCGAAAGCCACATATTGACGGTTTTTCGCTTCCGTCCGGTTGAGAGGACGAGGTAGTCGGGTTTCTCGGCGAGGAGTCGTTTTTCATTGAAGCTCACCGAACAGTCGCCGACGAAGGCGGCACAGACGGCGCCTTTATCTGACCAGATGCGGAGCGAATGAGCATCCGGGATCGCGTTCAAGTATTCGGCCGCTTCATAGCTCCCGTCACCCATATCCTTGTAGTTTAAAACATACGTTTTGGGGAGGAGGGAAGAGGCGGAAGCGAGGAAATGCGGACGTGCGATGAAGAGGCTTCCCGCAAGAATGGCGATGAAGAGAACGATGGCGATGGATCGATGCTGTATGGAAGAATATCTCCGAATATTCAGACACTCGAAAAGAGTGGCGATGCCTATTGCGGCGACGATGATTGCAAGAGGAAAGAGTACAATCTGATAGCGGACGGTTGCAATGACGTAGTTTGCTTCCGATCCGGCGTAGTAGAGGAGGATAAAGAAAGCGAACGAAGCGATGGCGACGGATTTTTCGGCACTTTTTATTTTTCCAAACATGGCGAGTGTGAGAGCGGCAATGAGGGAGACGAGCAGTATGGGATGGAGTCCGAAGAGGAGGCTGTAGAAATCGGCGCCGATATGCCCGATCGACTTCATGATCGTTGCCGACTCCGGGGAGTTCTTGGGTGACATAATGATTTCCTCGAAATCAAACCACCGCATTCCGAACCACGTATTCATAAGCGCAAACACCGAAATCGTAAGAAACATTCCGGAAAAAGTTGCCAGGATGATTTTTTTGAATCTCGAGAAAAACGACAGAATGGTTCCGGTTATTTTTCCGCTCGCGACAAAAGTATCGATCACGAGAAATGCGAACACGCCCGCAAAGAGTGGCCAGGTGCTCTTGAAGGCGGCGGAAAGTACGGTACCTTCAAGAATCATCTCGGGCTTGACCCATGTGGCGGGGAACAGCGCGGCGAAAGTGATGATGGAGATTGCGACCAGAATACTAAAATCTCGAAGCATTCGTTTGAGAAAGGGAGTGATTCTTGGCTTCTCGGAATCGAAGATATATTCGAGAAAAGGGAGGACAAGGAAGAAAACAAAGAGGATATTCGCGACGTATTTGGTGAGAAGGGAAAGTCCGGTCAGCATGCCGGCAAGGAGGAGATATTTCCATTCGCCACTTTTTCGGTAGGCGAGGCGGGCGAGAATGGCGAGGGGGAGAAATATCCAGAGGAGAGAGTCGGGATTGATAATGAGGGAAATCCCGAGAATGATTGGGGAGAGTCCGATACTGATGGTCGAAAGAATGGCGACGGTCGCGCCGATTGATTTTCGAATGAGGATATAGAATATTGGGAGTGAGAGGAGTGTAAGGAGATAGATGGGGAGACGAAAGGCGGTATTGATGGTATGCATTGCCTCGAGTTCTTCGGGAGTTTTCGGCTCTTCTCGGAGTGACTTGTATTCCATCGGATCGATCGTGAGGAGTCCGGCGCCGGAAAGGAGGGCAACGGTGATGCCGGGCTTGTCGTTGATATCGGTATTTTTCCATTTTTCCTGTATGATGGCGCGCCAAAAGTCCGGCGTTCGCTCGAATGTCCAGTAGGGTTCGTCGACGGCCGAATACGAGGCGATTCGCGGGAACCCGAAACTCACATTGATCCCCATAACGAGGAGTATGAGAGAGAGATGAAGGGTGTTGCGGGACCGAATCCACCCGAGAACCGTGCCCAGTGAAGCGTGTTTCATAGTGAAGATGGTAGCAGAATTCTTCCGGAAGAACAACGCTTCGGCGCCTCTTCCCTCGATGGCGGTTTCCTTGTATTATTCCGAACAGAAATGGACATCTCAATGAACATACGCACGCGAGTTGAGCGATGGTGTCGCTCGGGATGGAGTGATCCCGATTCTTTTGTTGTGACTTTTTTGGTGTTGTTTGCCGTCAGCATAACGGTCGGTGTCGGTTTTTTGGTGAAACAATCATCATCCTTCTCGATTGATGCGGAGCGACTTTCGAGAGAGCGGATCGCTCGCGCGGAAGCGCCGTATGTCGCGACGTCGCTTCCGGTGGCGCCGTTTTCAATGCCTTTGGTCGTGGCGCCGGTATTTCCCGATCGAACGTGTGACATCGTGAACTTCGGGGCGGTTTCCGGTGGAAAAATTTCGAATACCGAGGCCTTCCGAAAGGCGATCGAATCGTGCGCCAGCGAGGGCGGCGGGCGAGTTATCGTCCCGAAGGGACTGTGGCTTTCGGGCGCTATTCACTTGAAAAGCAATATCGACTTACATATCGAAAAAGGCGCACGCATCCTTTTTACCAATGACGTAAAAGAATATCTCCCGGCGGTGTTTTCGCGGTTTGAAGGAATAGAACTCCTCAACTATTCGCCGTTTATTTATGCCAGGAATGAAAAAAACATCGCTCTCACCGGTGATGGAGAGCTCGATGGTAATGGAAAAATGTGGCAGGACTGGAACGCGATACAGGAGCCGTCGCTCAAGAAGCTGGAAGCTTTGGCGGATAGGGGTGTACCGGTTTCCGAGAGAAACTTTGCCGTTCCCGAGGATGCGCTTCAGCCGTCTTTTATTCAGTTTGTCGGATGTAAAAATATCCTCGTTGAAGGTATAAAAATTTTGGCGAGTCCAAGCTGGACCCTTCATCCGGTCTATAGTGAAAATATCATCGTTCGCGATGTTGAGGTGTATACCGATGCGCGGAATACCGATGGTATCGCGATTGATTCGTCGCGAAATGTCGTGGTGCAGGATTCGTTGTTCCGTGCCGGCGATGACGCGATTGTTATCAAGTCCGGAAAGGATCGTGATGGACTTCGTGTTGCGAAGCCGTCGGAAAATATCATCATTCACAACTGTACGGTCGAGGATGGGCATGGCGGCATTGCCCTTGGCAGTGAAATGTCTGGCGGTATCCGAAATGTATACGCCTCTCATATGAATATCGTCCGAGCGGATTTTGGTATTCGTTTGAAATCGATGCGTGGACGAGGGGGCGTCATCGAGGATATTTTTTTCGAAAATGTTCGCGTGAAGCGCTCGGTGTTTGAAGCGATTCAGATAGATATGATGTATGGAACGCCGCTCCATCCGGATGATCGCGAGCATTCGCCGGTTTTTCGCGATATTTCCTTTAAGAACGTTTCGGTCGATCGGGCGAAATCGGCATATTTTCTCCAGGGACTTCCCGAGAGTCCGATTACGAACCTCTCGTTTGAAAATGTCGAAGCCTCCGCCATTCGAAGTGGAAAGGTAACGGATGTTTCCGGTGAGCCGTATGCGAATATCACGGTACATATTTTGAAGGAGTAATACC
>CAZJZN010000013.1:0-23740 GCA_964550545.1 uncultured Bdellovibrionales bacterium | reverse complement strand
GTACGAGTCGAGACTCGAACGCGAACGCCGCCGATCTTCTTCGTCTGAAGATTGATTCTGAACTTCCTTCGAGTGGCGATATTCGAGTGGCTTCTCGAGTTTCCGGACGCGGTTCCGCGACCGGAGAGGGCGCATATTCTGCTCATAATTGATTCGTAAGAAAAAGTATGGTAGAAAAGGTATCACAGTCCTTGGGTGGCGTCAACCCACCCGCATTCCTTCTCCGTTGGAAAGCCTAGCGGGCGGACCCACTCGCGTCTTGTCTTAGGTTAAAAAGTGAGGGGATTTCGCTCTGTCGGTCTTGAATTATTTCTTTTGTTTTCCTATGACGTCTCAAGAAATTGTGCTTGTTGGATTCTATCTCATCGTCCTCTTGTATACGGTGATTCTTCACGAAGTGGCGCATGGCGTCGTGGCGCTCTGGCTTGGGGACAAGACGGCGCAGTATGCGGGGCGCCTGACTTTGAATCCCGTTTCGCATATCGATGTTATGGGGTCGATCATTGTGCCGCTCCTTATGTTTTTTACCACCGGGCTTGCGTTTGGGTGGGCGAAACCGGTTCCTTACAATCCCTATAACCTCAAGAATCAGGAATGGGGACCGGTTTCCGTTGCATTTGCCGGACCGGGGTCAAACTTTTTGCTCGCGTTTATCGCCGCCATTCTTGCGCATATACTCCCGATTGGTCTTGCGGAGCGACAGGATATTTTCGCGCGATTCTTTGACGTCATTGGTCGGGTAGGGGAATGGTCGGATCGATGGGGAGGGTTTGCGGATGCGGTGGCGGGGTCGTTTCCGGGAATTTTTCTCGGGTTTCTTCTTATGGTCATTTTCTGGAATGTGCTCCTTGGCGTTTTTAACATGGTGCCGATTCCGCCATTGGACGGGTCGAAATTGCTCTATCCTCTTCTCTCTCTTCGAACGGAAACGATTATTTTTCTCGAGCAGTATGGCTTTGTTTTTCTCCTTCTCATTCTCTTTTCTCCCCTTGGAAGCCTTATTCAGGTGCCCTTTGTTTTTCTTTTGAATTTCTTTCTCGGTATTGCCGCGTAGCGGGTGGTACGAGAGGGAACGTGCGGGGAGTTGACACGAAAGGAAACTTCCGATATATTCTGGAGAGCAAGCGATTCCTCGCTTTTTGTTTTTGTTGTAGAAGATTCTTTTTTATCCTTATTGTTTTACCGCTGTGCCAACTATCAATCAACTTGTCCGAAAATCGCGCGTTTCGTCCGCCAAGAAGTCGAAGTCTCCCGCTTTTGGGTTTGTGTTGAATACCATCAAGAATCACCCGACCAAGACAACCGGTCCCTACAAGCGCGGCGTCTGCATCAAGGTGTCAACGACTACTCCGAAGAAGCCAAACTCCGCACTTCGAAAAATTGCGCGTGTTCGTCTCACGAACGGTATGGAGGTGACGGCATATATTCCCGGTATCGGACACAACCTGCAGGAGCATTCCATCGTGATGATTCGCGGTGGCAGAGTGAAGGATTTGCCGGGTGTGCGCTACCATATTGTTCGCGGCGTCCTTGATGCTTCAGGCGTGAATGATCGGCGGCGTGGTCGCTCGAAGTATGGTGCGAAGCGTCCGAAAGCATAAGCTTTCAAATTACAAATTATAAATGTTAAAATAATTTTCTCATTTTAAAATTCAAAAATTTTTTTAGAATTTGAACTTTATCATTTGAAATTTTTTCTCTTATGCCTCGACGGAAACGACAGTTCGACAAAACTTGGAAAACGGATTCCCGATTCGGAAACCCCCTTGTGGGGCATTTTGTCGGTATGATTATGTGGGATGGCAAGAAATCGATTGCGGAAGACCTCATTTACGACGCGTTTGAAGTGATTCGCGAGCGGACCAAGAAGGGCGGTCTCAACGTTTTTGAGCAGGCAATCAAGAATGTTTCGCCGCTTCTTGAACTGAAGAGTCGTCGAGTGGGGGGCGCCAATTTCCAGGTGCCGATTCCGGTTTCCGGTGATCGCCGACAAATGCTCGCGATGCGCTGGATTCGCGATGTCTGTCGCAAGAAAAAGGGGAAGCCGTTTGCGGTTCGTCTCGCGGATGAGCTTCTGGACGCCGCCAACAAGACGGGACTCGCGATGAAGAAGCGTGAAGACGTCCACCGTATGGCGGAAGCCAACAAAGCCTTTGCCCACTTTGCATAAAAAATATATGCCTCGCACTACTCCGCTTAAAGATTATCGAAATATCGGTATCATCGCGCATATCGATGCCGGGAAAACCACAACGACTGAGCGCGTGCTTTTTTATACCGGTATTACCCATAAGATTGGCGAGGTGCATGAGGGTGAGGCAACTATGGACTGGATGGATCAGGAGCGTGAACGTGGTATCACCATCACGAGCGCGGCAACGACATGCTACTGGAAGAATCACCAAATCAATATCATCGATACGCCCGGGCATGTTGACTTTACCGTCGAAGTGGAGCGGTCGCTTCGCGTTTTGGATGGCGGTGTCGTAGTCTTTGATGGCAAGGAGGGGGTTGAGCCGCAATCGGAAACGGTGTGGCGACAGGCGGACAAATACAGTGTTCCGCGCGTATGTTTTATCAACAAAATCGACAAAGAGGGCGCGGACTTTGAGATGGCGCTTTCGTCTATCTGGAATCGTCTCACACCGAATGCGGTTGCAATTCAGTATCCCATAGGCGTGCGGTCTGATTTTTCCGGCATTGTGGATTTGATCGAGATGAAGGCGTATACCTTTGAGGGCGATATGGGGGAAAAGGTGGTGCCGATCGAGATCCCGGCAGATATCGCCGAAACTGTCAAAGAATGGCGCGCCACAATGGTGGAAAAAATTTCAGAGACTGATGATGTGCTTATTGAGAAGTTTTTGGGTGGAGAAGATATTTCTGTGTCCGAGCTCAAGGCGGCGCTTCGGAAGGCGGTTATTTCTACCAAGCTTATTCCCGTACTTGTCGGGACGGCGCTTCGCAACAAGGGTGTTCAGTTGGTGCTCGATGCGGTAGTGGATTACCTTCCATCGCCCCTCGATATTCCCGCGGCAAGAGGAACGGATCCCAAGACTGACGCGGAGACGCTGATTGAAGTGCGGGACGACGCTCCTTTTTCGGCGCTCGCCTTCAAGGTGGCAACCGATCCCTTCGTGGGGCAGTTGACGTTCTTCCGTGTCTATTCCGGTATGGTCAAAGCCGGATCCTACGTACTCAATTCAACCAAAGGCGAGAAAGAACGCATTGGACGTATTCTTCAGATTCACGCCAATCACCGTGAAGAAATTTCCGAATTGTACGCGGGCGGCATCGGCGCTCTGGTTGGGATGAAGGCGACGACGACCGGAGACACGCTCTGTGATCCGGATCATCCGGTTGTACTCGAATCGATCACGTTCCCCGAGCCGGTTATTGATATCGCCGTCGAACCCAAAACGAAAGCCGATCAGGAAAAAATGGGTGTCGCACTCAAGAAACTCTCCGAAGAGGACCCGACCTTTCGCGTGCATACGGATGAAGAGTCGGGACAGACGATTCTCTCGGGTATGGGCGAGCTCCATCTCGACATTATCGTCGATCGTATGCGGCGCGAATTCAAGGTAGATGTGAATGTCGGTCGTCCGCAGGTTGCCTATCGTGAAACCGTGAAGCAGGTGGCGGAAGCGGAAGGGAAATATATCAAGCAGTCCGGTGGTCGCGGACAGTATGGACATTGTTGGGTACGTCTCGAACCTCAGGAAGCCGGAAAGGGATATGAATTTGTGGACGAAATCAAAGGCGGCGTTATTCCTCAGGAATATATCAAACCGATTGACAAGGGAATTCAGGAAGCAATGCAAAACGGCGTTCTTGCCGGATACCCGGTTGTCGATGTAAAGGCGACGGTCTACGATGGATCCTATCACGATGTCGATTCGTCCGAAGCGGCGTTCAAAATTTCCGGATCACTCGCTTTCAAGGAAGCGATGCGGAAGGCGAAGCCGATCATTCTGGAGCCGATTATGAAGGTGGTGGTCATCACGCCGGAAGCCTTTATGGGAGACGCTGTCGGTGATATCAATGCGAAGCGCGGCATTATCAAAGAAATGAACGATCGCGGCGAAGGAAACGCGCGCGTGAAGGAGATCAGTGCCGAGGTACCGCTCTCTGCGATGTTTGGCTACGCAACGGCACTTCGCTCGATGTCGCAGGGTCGCGCGAGCTATTCGATGGAATTCAGTCACTACGCCGAAGTTCCCGCGAATGTCGCCCAAGAAATTATGGGTGGCGAAAAGAAAAAATAGACACGATCCCTCTTTGAGATATCCAAAAATCCCGCTTTCACAGCGGGATTTTTCGTGATTTATTCTTTGATGCCGAGGCTGTCCATAATATTGACCCATCGGGGGCGGGGACCGGGGAGGGTTTTTTTGACTTCGAGACTTCGGCGGGTGGGACCGTAGTGTTCGATGAGGACACTGGCTTCCCGCGTCAAGGAGTTGTAGCGAGCGTCGAGTGTTGCGAAACTCCCGATCGAATCTTTGTTTGCGAGGTTGTCGACGACGAGCGAAGAAAAGCCGTTTTCTTCGAAGAATTTGAATGACGGATCGTGTCCCGAGATGGTGAGGGTGACGTGGGGGTATCGCGCAAAAAATTCCCGAACTTCTTCGTAGTTACGGAGATTTTTTTCGCCCGGAATGGGAGGGTGATGAAAAAAGATGATGGTAGGACGATCCGTGTCGAGCGCTTCTTCGAGCCAGACAAATTCGCTCTCGGGAACGAAGCCGAAGACATAGTGATGGGGACCCAAGGGGGCGCCGTCTCTTTCTTTGTCAAAATTCGTATCCATAATGACGAATCGCCACGCCCCTTCGTCGAAATACCGGTGGTTATCCGAAAGTCCAAGTGTTTTTCGCACGTCTTCTTTGGAGAGGGAACGGAGGTCGTGATTGCCGAGGACGTACTCCGTGCGAGTGTCGAGCTTTTGGAATATGGCGTCGATATCGAGAAATTGTCGGATGGCTTTCGAGGGTTTGACGCCTGAACTCTCGACCATATCGCCAAGCTCAACGACGAAGGCGGGTTGCCACTCGTCATTGTAGAAGGCGACGACTTTTTCGAGTTCGGAAGGAGCAAGACTCGTGAGTTTGTTGCCGACTTTTTTCCGTGTTCCGTATTCGAAATCGCCGATCGCGCCGAAGCGGAGGGAGGAGTCCGCTTGCGCGAGGCGCTCTTTTCCGAGGGCGATGCCTTTCAAAAGGGCGGTTGTGAGTATGGTTCCCAGAATGAAGAAAATGATTGCGCCTAAGAAGATATTTTTTTTGTGTTTTTTCGCCCAGTTTCGCATAGGTTTCCCAACTTTTTGAGCGGCTATGAAAAGCCTGTTCCATCGGGAAATAATGAGGCGGTAAAGTGGTTTCATATGTGGAATGCGGGGCGTTATTTTCTGAGTATAGGAGGGGCGCAATTCTTTGACAAGGCGTTTTTTATCTCGTGCTCTTGACAAAGGGATGAACGGTTGCTAAGCTCTCACAAGTGCTCGGGAATGTGCCGAGTCTTTCTCTTTCTTGTTGGGAGGGGGAATATGGGTGTATACTATCATTTGAAAAGTTTTGCAAGAACCTATAAATCGTTAATATGAGAAATCGAGCGGGTTTCTGAGACTTCTTTCTTAAAAAAGAAGCCGGACTCCTCGAGACCATGCGTATGGCGGAGCAATTCAAGCGGGATAAACCGCACGTGAATGTGGGAACTATCGGTCATGTCGACCACGGGAAGACGACGCTCACCGCGGCGATTTTGCACGTCCTCAGTATGAAGGGTCTTGCGAAGGCGAAGAATGTTGATGAAATCGACAAGGCGCCGGAAGAAAAGGCTCGCGGTATCACTATTGCGACATCGCACTGTGAGTATGAATCGGAGGCTCGTCACTATGCGCACGTCGACTGTCCCGGGCATGCTGACTATATTAAGAACATGATTACCGGCGCCGCGCAGATGGACGGAGCGGTTTTGGTTGTGTCCGCGACGGATGGTCCGATGCCGCAGACGCGAGAGCATATTCTTCTCGCTCGTCAGGTGGGTGTTCCGGCTATTGTGGTCTTCCTCAACAAGGTTGACATGGTGGATGATCCGGAATTGGTTGATTTGGTTGAAGCGGAAGTGCGCGAGCTTCTTTCAAAATATGAGTTTGATGGCGACAATGCTTCGATTATTCGAGGGAGTGCACTCAAGGCGCTTGAGTCAAAGACGGCGGATGAAGCTGATGCAAAGCCGATCCTTGATCTTATGCAGGCGCTGGATACCAAAATTCCCCAGCCGGTTCGTGATACCGACAAGCCGTTTTTGATGCCGATTGAGGACATTTTCTCAATCGAGGGTCGTGGAACGGTAGTTACCGGTCGTATCGAACGCGGTTCAGTGAAGATCAATGAAGAAATTGAAATTGTCGGTATCCGTCCGACGGCAAAGACGGTGGTAACCGGTATTGAAATGTTCAACAAATCCTTGGACAGTGGTCAGGCGGGCGACAATGCCGGACTCTTGCTCCGCGGTGTCAAAAAAGAAGATGTTGAGCGCGGACAGGTTCTCGCGAAGCCGGGATCAATTACTCCTCATACCGAATTTGATGGTGAAGTATATGTTCTCACTAAGGAGGAAGGTGGACGACATACCCCGTTTTTCAAAGGATACAAGCCACAGTTTTATATCCGAACCACTGATGTGACGGGTGACGTAACTCTTCCGGAGGGATCGGAGATGGTGATGCCTGGCGATACGGTGAAGCTCAAGGTGAGTCTCATTGCGCCGGTTGCAATGGAAGAAGGTATGCGGTTTGCGATTCGCGAAGGCGGTCGTACCGTTGGCGCCGGTGTTGCAACAAAGATTCTCAAGTAGTCATTCGAGAAAGAGCGCGAGCCGGAACATTCCGACTCGCCACTGTTTCCCGAAAACTTATAGTGAAGAGCAGGAGTGTTTTTGGAAACATTTATTTCGAGAGAATATCCCCATGAAGAAGGCGGAAAAAACTCAGTCAATGAATCGGGTTCGGATCAAGATCAAGGCGTATGATCACAAGGTTATTGATCAGACGGCAAGAAAGATCGTTGAAACGGCGGAGCGAACAGGCGCTGGTGTAACAGGTCCGGTTCCGCTTCCGACTGAAATGCATCGGGTAACGGTGAATCGTTCGTCGTTTGTGCACAAGAATGCGCGAGATCAGTACGAGATGCGAGTGCATAAACGCGTTATTGATATATTGAATCCGACAGCAAAGACGGTTGATCAGCTTACGAGTCTCGACCTTCCGGCGGGGGTGGATATCGAAATCAAAATGTAGGTATTCTCGATTTTTGTACACGGGAAGAAAAATAGAAAACTCGTTCAAGTCTGATTCCCATGGCAAGAGAAGGCGGTGGGGAAGAAGATACTGGCGGGACCGCAGGAAAAGGTTGAAAGCCTTTTTTGGAGGTCTAACCGGGAGCCGGTTTTTTTTGTTCTCTGATACGAAAGATTTTGCGCACATATTCGTCGTATTTTCTCGATATGAAATTCCTGCTTGCAAAAAAACTCGGTATGACAACGCTTCATGATGTGGAGCGGGGCGCGAGGAATATAACGCTTCTTGAGTGTGACGCGAATACGGTTTCACTGATTCGCGAAGCGGGTCGAGATGGGTATTCCGCTCTTCAAGTGGAGACGCCCAAAACAAAGCGAAGAAATATTCGCAGGGAATTTCGTCTGGATCGTCATCTTTCTTCCGAAGAGGTGACAAAAAAAATGCAGGAGCTTCCCGTTGGAGCGACGCTGTCCGTTGATATATTTTCTGTTGGGGATCGAGTTCGTGTTTCCGGAATTACGAAGGCAAAGGGTTTTCAGGGCGTTGTAAAGCGACATGGCTTCAAAGGTGCTCCGAAGACTCATGGACACAAGCATGATCTTCGTGCCCCCGGTTCTATCGGCGCCACTTTTCCACAGCATGTGACCAAGGGTATGCGTATGGCGGGTCGTATGGGTGGGACGCGGTCAACGTCAGAAAATTTGCGCGTTGAGTATATTGATCCGGAGAAGCGGTTGATTGGAGTGCGTGGAGCTGTCCCGGGTATTCCCGGCAGTGTTGTTGAGGTGGTTTTGGTGTAATTTTCAATCGAGGCGTTTATGGCTCTTGTCCCGGTCTACAATTTGAGTGGCAAAGAGGTGGATTCGATGGAACTCGATGATCGTTTCTTTGCGATTCCTCAGAATGATGTTCTCCTTAAAGAAGTCTATACATCTCTTTCCGCCAATCTCCGGGGTGTCTTTGCACATACCAAAGGGCGTGGCGAGCGAGCGGGATCCGGAAAGAAACCCTGGAAACAAAAGCATACGGGTCGTGCGCGCGCAGGAAGCGTTCGAAGTCCTCTGTGGCGAAAAGGTGGTGTTGTTTTTGGTCCGAAGAGTGATCGGAATTTTTCGAAAAAGATCAATCAGAAGGTTCGTCGAAAAGCATTCTTTATGGTCTTGAGTGAAAAGATTCGAAGCAAAGAGTTGATCGTAGTAGATTCACTTTCGTTTTCTGAGTGGAAGACGAAACGAGTGGCGGAGGCGCTTTCGGCACTTTCCGTCTCTGAGAAGAGTGTGGTTCTGGGTTTTTTGCCGGAAGAGCGCTTGATTGAGCGTGCGGGTCGGAATATTCCGAAACTCTCGATTTCTGCCGCGCATACGCTCAATGCCAAGGATGCGCTTGATCACCGGTTTGTTCTCTTGAGTCGTCTCGCTCTGATTGATATGGAGAAGCGAGCGGAGCATTTCACAACGAAATAGTTTTACTGTCTTGGTATCGTATGACAAAATCTCTCTCCAAAAAATCGGCTACTCTTTCGGCGATAGCGCACCGAGTACTTCTTCGTCCTCGTATGACCGAAAAGGCGCATACGGCACTTTCCTTTGGAAAGTATGTTTTTCAGGTGGCGCCCCTCGCGACCAAAGGATCGGTGAGAGCGGCGATTGAAGAAGTATATGGAGTGACGGTGAAGCAGGTGAATATTGTTCGGATACCAAGGAAACGACGGGTGTTCGGTCGGACGGTCGGATGGAAATCCGCCGTAAAGAAGGCGATTGTTACACTCAAGGAAGGAGAGAGTATCGAGCTGTTCAAGGGTGTTTAAATGCGCGAATATGGCGATTCATGTCTATCGAAAAAATACGGCGGGACGAAGAAATATGTCCATTGTAAAGCCCGAGGGAGTGGGTCGGAGTTCGGCTCGTCCGGACAAAACCCTGCTTGCTCCGCTTCCCAAGAAATCGGGTCGTTCGCATGGAAAGATTTCCGTTCGTCACAAGGGCGGTCGACAGAAGCGACAGTACCGCTTGGTTGATTTTTCCGAACAGACACATCTGGATGTGCCGGCGACCGTTCTTTCTCTGGAAAAAGATCCGAATCGATCGGCACTTATTGCGCTCCTTCAGTACAAAAACGGCGCGCGCGCATATGTACTTGCGGCGGCGGGCGTTTCGGTGGGGCAGACGGTTGTTGCTGGGCCGACGGCCCCGGTTGCTCCCGGGAACCGCCTTCAGATACGGCGCATTCCTATCGGTTCGCTTATCTCGAATGTTGAGCTTTTTCCCGGAAAGGGTGGCCAGATTGCGCGAAGTGCCGGATCTCGGGCAACGCTTATGTCAATCGATGGTGAAAAAGCGCAAATTCGTCTTTCTTCCGGGGAGATCCGGTTGATTCATCAGGAATGCTATGCTACCGTTGGCGAGGTAAGTAATTTTGAGCACGGAGTGGAGCGTATCGGAAAAGCGGGTCGGAGTCGTTGGAAGGGAAAGCGACCGGCAGTTCGTGGAACGGCAATGAATCCGGTAGATCATCCGCACGGAGGCGGGGAGGGGCGACAGCCGCTTGGTATGCATCCCAAAACCCCGTGGGGAAAGCCGGCTTTGGGGAAGAAAACTCGTCGCAGAAAGAAGTGGACGAATCAGTATATTGTAAAGCGGCGTATAAAGAAGTAGGTGGCGGATTTGGTAGGTTGATGGAAGGTGTGTTGATATCAGAATAATTTGGAGAATATTTTTTTCAGAGAGTGTATGTCACGAAGTCTCAAAAAAGGACCCTATGTGGACGAACGAGTTCTCGCGAAAGTGAGGAATCGGAAAGCAACCGATCGCGGTGCTATCAAAACGTGGTCGCGAGCCTGTGTTATTACGCCCGAAATGATTGGGGTGACATTCGCTGTCCACAATGGAAAAGACTTTGTTCAGGTGTATGTGACGGAAGATATGGTTGGACATCGGTTGGGCGAGTTTTCTCCGACGCGTAAGTTTACTCGCCATGGTGGCAAGATGCAGAAGGAAATTGAAACCGCCGCCAAGCAAAAGGAAGTTGAGGTTTCGAAGGCGGCGAAGGCAAGCACTCCCGCTCCCGGTAAGAAGAAATAATCGAAACGATTTTTTTGTCGATCTCTCCTTGAAACTATGAACATTGAAGCGCATCTCAATACTCTCCATATTTCACCCAGAAAGGTTCGTGTCGTTGTTGGCATGCTCCCCGGGCTTTCGGTACGAGAGGCGGAGCACCAGCTTGATCGAGAACTTCGACGAGCCGCTCTTCCGCTTCGGAAGCTCCTTTTGAGCGCGGTTTCCAATGCGGAACATAATTTTCATGCGGTTCCCGAGAACCTTGTTGTGGCTCGAGTTGTCGTAAATGAAGGAAAGAAACTGAAACGATGGATGCCTCGAGCGCAGGGACGAGCGACGCCTATCTGGAAACGAATGTCAAGAGTCTCTCTTTTCCTTCGCGAGGTGACGCCTGGTGTGCGAACAGAAACTTCTTTGAAGAAAACCGAGAATAAAAAGAAGGGGAATTCTTCGAGTCGGAAACGTTCGAAATCATCGAATTTTTCCGGGGGAACGAATGAATCGGGATACCGAAAGAAGGGTTCCGGCGCTCGAGCCTCCCGCTCTATTTTTCACCGGAAGTCCGTATAATATAAGTTGAAGGCAATTGCACAGAACGCATATTTTTTCCTTTCTATGGGACACAAAGCAAACCCAATCGGTATGAGAATCGGTATCACGACTTCGTGGAAGTCGCGATGGTTTGGTGGTCGATCGTATCAAAAAAATCTCCGCGAGGATATTCTTCTCCGCGAATTTGTTCTTTCGAAGTGGAAGAGCGCCGCAATTGGTTTTGTTGAGATTGAACGTTCGTCCGGGTCTCTTCGTTTGGTTATCGGCACCTCTCGTCCGGGAGTCCTCATTGGTCGTGGCGGTACGGGTGTTGAGGATCTCACGCGAGCGGTGAAACGGCAATTTTTTCGCGGACGACGTATTGATCTCAAAATTGACATTCAGGAAGTGAAGCACTTCGAAGAAAATGCGCTTCTGGTTGCCGAACAAGTAGCTGAGCAATTGGAACGACGACTCCCGTTTCGACGCGTTCTCAAGGGAACGCTTGAT
Organism: uncultured Bdellovibrionales bacterium; assembly: GCA_964550545.1. Taxonomy (GTDB): domain Bacteria; phylum Patescibacteriota; class Minisyncoccia; order Moranbacterales; family UBA1568. Next base: position 12,337 of record CAZJZN010000013.1, on the reverse strand, counting down.
CAGGTGGAAAAGAATCGATCTATTCGCGGTGTGAAAATTGAGATTTCCGGACGCCTTGGAGGCGCGGAAATGTCTCGTCGGGAATGGCTTTCGCGCGGGACACTGCCGCTTCATACGCTTCGGGCCGATATTGATTTTGCCAAGGCGACGGCGCGAACGACCTATGGAGCGATTGGTGTGAAAGTGTGGTTGTACCGTGGAGAGAAGTTTGGAATTTGAATGTGAGCATTTGAAATTGATTTCGTGTGTATGTTGATGCCCAAGAAAGTAAAACATCGGAAAATGCATCGCGGCGGGAAAGTCGAGGGTGTTTCGTATTCTGGAAATACGCTCAGTTTTGGAAGTTTTGGTTTGAAGGCGATGGAGGCGGGACTTATTTCCGCTCGTCAGATTGAGGCCGCTCGGCGTGCTATGACGCGGTATATCGCTCGCGGTGGAAAGGTGTGGATTCGTATTTTTCCCGATAAGCCGATGACAAAAAAGGGAGACGAAACTCCGATGGGAAAAGGAAAAGGAGCTGTGGATCATTTTGTTGCCAAGATATTTGCCGGGCGTGTTTTATTTGAAATGGATGGTGTGCCGAGAGAAACCGCAGAAAAGGCGATGAAACTCGCGGCATACAAGCTCTCGGTGAAGACAAAGTTTCTGGCTTCCGAAGAACGAACAAACGCTTGATTTTTTTTGAAAGATAGAATAGAATAGAGCATCCCTATGCATACACGAGATCTGCGGGAAAAAAACGAAACGGAGCTTCGGCAATTACTTGCCGAGAGTCGCGAGTCTCTTCGTACGGTTCGTTTTGGTATTGCTGAACGCGAAACAAAAAATCACCAAGAGCATCGGCATCTTCGTCGAGATATTGCCCGGATGCTCACGGTGCTTCATGAGCGCGCAGAATAGTTTGTTGAGTACCCTTGGTTTTTCTTCTGATTTTTTGAGTATGACCATCGACACCCTTCCATCGCAGACACCTTCGAAAGCCCCGATATTTCGTGGCGTTGTGGTGAGCAAAGCGATGGAGAAAACCATTGTAGTTTCTGTGGAAACACTGAAGACGCACTCCAAATACCGGAAGAAATACCGATCGACAAAACGATACCAGGTTCATGACCCCGAAAATCGATTCAAAGTTGGCGAGAAGGTGGAGTTTTGCGAGTGTCCTCCGGTAAGTCGGCATAAGCGACACCAGGTTCTTGAAGCGTAGAGAGTTTGATTTTATTGGCAATTGTCATCGGTATGATTCAGGCGGAAACAAAATTAAGAGTGGCAGATAACACGGGAGCGATCATTATCGAGTGCTTCAAGGTGCTTGGTGGAAGTCGCCGCCGATATGCCGCGCTTGGCGATATTATTGTTGCCTCGGTGAAATCCGCTCAGCCGCGAGGGTCAGTGAAGAAGGGTGACAAAGTGAAGGCGGTGATCGTTCGACAGCGTGAGGCATATCGCCGCAAAGATAATTCCTACATTCGATTCGATGAGAATGCGGCGGTGATTCTTGAGGGAACGGATCCAAAGGGAACGCGTGTATTTGGTCCTATTGCTCGAGAAGTGCGTGATCGCGGTTTTTCAAAGATAGTTTCGCTCGCTCCCGAGGTATTGTGAAGAGTCTTTCCATAATGCAGAATATGAAACTGGTATGAAGCTGAAAAAAGGTGACCAAATCGAAATGATTTCCGGAAAAGATAAAGGGAAACGGGGTGCCGTTCTTCGTCTTTTTCCGGCGGTCGGAAAGATAACGGTTGAGGGCGTGAATATTCGCAAGAAGCACATTCGACCTCGAAAGGAAGGTTCAAAGGGAGAGCGAATAGAATTTCCCGCGCCGTTTTCAGAAGGGAAAGCGATGTTGGTGTGTCCTCATACCGGAAAGCCGACGCGAATTGGGTATCGGATGGAGGCGGGTGAAAAGATTCGCGTGAGTAAGCGTTCTGGAAAGCCGATAGCGTAATATTTCTGACAGTATCCTGGGGCAGTTTTGCCAAAGGTTTATTTCTCACTTATGGAACGAGTTGATGTCAACATTCCCTTGCAAGAAGTGTATCGGACGAAGGTGGTTCCGAGTCTTCTTGTGGCGTCCGGCACAAAAAATCCGTTTGCAGTTCCCCATATTTCCAAGGTGGTTATCAATGTTGGTATGGGGAAATTTCTGAAGGAGGAGGCTCGCGTTGAGGAGATCATCCGTTCGCTTACCGAGATTGCCGGGCAGAAGCCGGTTCTTACCAAAGCGAAAAAGGCGATTGCCGGATTCAAGATTCGCGAGGGACTTGCCGTGGGTGCTTGTGTGACGCTTCGAGGAAAGAGAATGTGGGATTTTCTTGATCGGTTGATAAAAACAGCGTTTCCTCGTATCAGAGACTTTCAGGGAATTGCTCCTTCGGTGGTAGATCTGAATGGTCATATCAATGTCGGTATCCGGGAGCACAGTGTTTTTCCTGAGGTGATTCCAGAAAAGGTGCAGACACCATTTGGATTGCAGGTGACGGTAGTGACAACGGCAAAGAATCGAGAACAGGGACTTCTTCTTGCAAAACTCCTCGGATTTCCGATTCGAGAAACGAATTAAAAAAGGACGACTCTATGGCGAAGACATCAACCGAGGCTCGCGCCCGGAAACAACCGAAATTCTCAACTCGCATTGTGCGCCGGTGCTGGCGGTGCGGACGGAAGCACGGCTACCTTCGAAAGTTTGATTTGTGTCGGATTTGCTTTCGAGAGTTGGCGAGTCGAGGAGAGGTTCCTGGAGTTCGGAAATCTTCCTGGTAGGACTTCATGTAAAACGGTTCAGTTAGCATTACTCACGATTTTCTATGGATCAAATAGCCAACATGCTCACGAGTATCAGGAATGCCCAGCGTGCCGGGCATGAGTCGGTGACGGTTCCGTCATCTCGACTCAAACTTGCCATTGCTCGTATTCTTGAGCGGAAGGGTTTTGTCGAGAAGGTTGAAGAGGAATCCGCGGAATTTCAGAGTGGATCTCGTTTACGAATTCACCTTCGGTATCGTCGAGTCTCTCCGACGGAGGTAGATCCTGCGATTCGGGAGATCCGCCGAGTGAGCCGATCGGGACAGCGTTCGTACGTGCGGCGTGAAGAGATTCGGAAAGTGAAGAATGGATTCGGTCTTGCCATTGTTTCGACTTCGAAGGGTGTTATGACGGGAGCGGAGGCGTATCATTCGGGGTTGGGAGGAGAGTATATTTGCGAGGTATGGTAAAAAGCTGAATCAGTGAGGGGTAGGTGAGCATTGAGAACGAAGAATTTTTGCACTTATGAGTAGAATTGGAAAACAATCCGTGAATATTCCTGCGGGAGTTGAGGCGACGATTTCGGGAAACGTAGTAAGCGTAAAAGGTCCTAAAGGGGCGCTTTCTTTCGCGCATCACTATGAAGTGAAGGTCTCTCTTCTTGATTCGGAGTTGCATGTTGCGAAAACCGGAAAATCGAAAATGGCTCCCGCCCTGTGGGGGACGACCGTCCGGCTTCTTTCCAATATGGTAACGGGTGTCGTCGCGGGATTTTCGAAACAATTGGAATTGAACGGCGTTGGATACCGAATGTCCCTCCAGGGAAAGAAGTTGGTTTTTGCACTTGGGTTTTCTCACCCGGTTGAAGTGTTGGTTCCCGAAGGACTTGAGGCGAAAATAGAAAACAATGTGCTCTCTATTTCCGGTATTGATAAACAGAAAGTGGGTCAATTTTCCGCGGAAATCAAGAAGCTGAAACCGGTCGAGCCATACAAGGGAAAGGGATTCCGGTATGTTGGCGAGCTGGTGCAGAAGAAAGAAGGAAAGAAGTCGGCGGCGTAATTTTCTTGAGGTTTTTTTGAATGTTTGGGTAGTATCTCTTTTATTCTCATTATGGCACAGGGGTTTTCACAAAAAAACGGACGGTTTTTTCGAAAGAAGCGAGTTCGAGCGAACATCTCGGGAAGTGCTGAGCGTCCTCGAATCTCTGTTTTTCGGAGTCTCCGATCAATTTCCGCACAAGTGATTGATGATGCGTTGGGAAAGACGCTGGTTTCGGCTGACCTTCGAGAGTTGCCCAAGACAAAATTGAAGAATACCGTGGAAGGAGCTCGTGAGGTGGGGAAGTTTCTGGCGAAAAAATGTCTTGCCGCCGGAGTGAAGAGTGTTGTGTTTGATCGAAATGGGTATCAATACCATGGGCGAGTGAAGGCGGTTGCTGAAGGCGCGAGAGAAGGTGGGTTACTCCTGTAAACTGTTTCGAGGGATGAAGCATTTCAATGTTTGATAATTTTCTGGTGAATTTATGTCAAAGCAGAGCAGAAAACCGAAGCGTCGTGAGAAGCCGGAGTATGATCAAAAACTTCTGAATCTCGCTCGCGTGACTCGTGTGGTGAAAGGCGGGCGACGCTTTCGTTTTCGCGCAACCTTGGTCATTGGGAATCGAAAGGGAAAGGTGGGTGTCGGAGTCGCCAAAGGGTCGGACGTTTCGGATGCGATACAGAAATCATTTAACGATGCAAAGCGTAATATGATTTCCGTCGCGCTTGTGGGATCGACTATTCCTCATGATGTTCGCGAGAAAAAGGGAAGCGCTGTAGTGCTTCTGAAGCCGGGACTTCCCGGAAAGGGAATCATCGCCGGCGGTGCCGTTCGAGCCGTTATGGATCTTGCCGGTATCAAAGATATTGTTTCCAAGTCACTTGGTGCGTCAAATCCGCTCAATGTGGCGCGAGCAACCGTATTGGCGTTGTCTCGTTTTCGAACTGAAAAGTCATCGCCCGTTTCTGGGGAAGAAGCTTCCAAGTCTGTTCCGATTGAGGAACCGGAGGCAAAGAGTTCGGCGGTTCATATGAAATAACGCTCACGTATGCAGACTCATGATATTCACGCGGGGACATGGAAGGAAAAGAAGCGAATTGGTCGCGGAGGGAAACGCGGTACCTATTCCGGTCGTGGCAATAAAGGTCAGAAAGCGCGTTCTGGCGCACACGTGAACCCTCTTTTTGAAGGAGGTCGTTCTTCGCTTGTGGAGCGCTTGAAAAAAGTTCGTGGCTTCAAATCGCCCCACGCAAAGAAGTTGTATGTGAAGTTTTCCGATATCGTTCGGGTGTTTATTTCCGGGGAAACGGTTTCTCTTTCGACCTTGGTTGAGAAGAAGCTTCTTCCTTCAGGTGCTTTGAAAAGCGGTGCCAAAGTTATCGGGACAGGAAGCATTCCGAAGGGTGTTATCTTTGATTCGGCGCTTCTCTTGTCCGAGGGTGTCCGTGCGCTGATCGAGAAATCCGACGCCTTCGTTCAGAGAAAGAAGGAGGAAAAGTAATATCCTTTCTAAAAAATAGGTTCTCTCTCTTTCCGAGGAGATCGCGAAAAAGAATTTTTCGAAATCTTACGTAATCGTATATGAGAAAAATTCTTTTTCGTGATCGACGAACCAAGGGAAGGGGTTTTTGGAAATGATATAAGGATTTCTCAGAGCCTGCATTCGGGGAGAATTCCATTTGAGGATGATTGTTGGGAGTTTGGTACTTATAATACCCTATGTACGCGACGTTGGTGCGCATTTTTTCGGAGAAGGAGATACGAAACAAGCTCCTCTTTATTTTTGGCATGCTCGTTGCCTACCGTTTTGCCGCGGTTATTCCGCTTCCCGGCGTTGATGTTGCGCGGCTCCAGCGATTTTTTGACGAGAATCAGTTCCTTGGGCTCTTGAATGTTTTTTCGGGCGGTGGACTTGATAACGTGTCCATTGTGCTTTTGGGTGTTGCTCCTTATATCACGGCGTCCATTATTATGCAGCTTATGACGACGGTGATACCGCGCGTCGAGCAACTGTACAAAGAAGAAGGAGAAATTGGTCGGCAGAAATTTAATATGATTACGCGGTGGCTCACCATACCGCTTGCCGTGCTTCAGACCTTTAGTATGATCGCGCTCCTTAAGTCTCAGGGTGTCCTGGGGGAGGTGACGGCGTTTGATACGACCGCTATGGTGGTGATTGCGACCGCGGGCACGATCCTTCTTATGTGGTTTGGCGAGCTCATTACCGAGAAGGGTCTCGGGAATGGTGTTTCCATTATGATTTTCGCGGGAATTATGGCGGGTATTCCTGGAATTCTCTTTCAGTTTTTTGACACGCTCGGACAAAACCCTGACGATTTCTTCAATACGCTCGTGTTTGGTATCGTGGCGCTCCTTATGGTGGCGGGCGTCGTTTTTGTGAATGAAGCGCAACGAATTATTCCTATTTCCTACGCCAAGCGTATTCGGGGAGGAGTCGCCGCCGCCGGGACATCGACGCACCTTCCGCTTCGCGTGAATCAGGCGGGGGTTATCCCTATCATATTCTCGGTGTCACTCGTAGTTCTCCCCACGGTTATTTCGGGATACCTGATGCAGTCTGCCGGAAGTCCGATGGTCGCGCAGGTGGCGTCGAAAGTGTATTATCTTTTTCAAAATATGTGGTTTTACGGCGCGTTTTACTTCTCGCTCGTCGTTTTGTTTACCTATTTCTATACGGCGGTTATTTTTGATCCGACGAAAATCGCCGAGAATCTTCAGAAGCAAGGAGGGTATGTTCCCGGCATTCGTCCCGGAACACCGACTGTCGAATATCTTTCCGGAGTGTTGGGACACGTGACACTTGTTGGTGCGGTTTTCTTGGGGACGGTTGCGGTGCTTCCAATCGCCGTTCAGGGGATGACCGGAGTGCAGTCTCTCACGATTGGCGGTATTAGTATCTTGATCGTGGTTTCCGTTGTTCTGGAAATGGTCAAACATATCCAAAGTCAACTTGCTATGCGAAGTTACGAAGGATTTTGAGGAGGTTTTTGAAGGAATGTCCTTTCTTCTTTCTTTGAGATGCGCTACCTTGAAAGAGGAAGCACTTGTTAATTGCTTACAATCTCAAAGAAAACCCTTCTTCGTGGCTCGTTGATCGGAGAAAAGAAGTTTTCTTATACAGTGGAAGACAGGCGAAAAAACAATTTTTCCCAGAAAAAGCTCTGCCGATTCTTTTGAATTTGAAGCTTTTTTAACACGCTCTAAGAGAGAGTGTTTTCTAGAAATAGTATTAAAGAGTTTTTCTATGAAGCATCCGTTTACGGCAATTTTGTTGGGACCACCCGGGAGTGGGAAGAGTACGCAGGCGGATTTTTTGGTGAAGGAAATAGACGCAATGCATGTCGATGTCGGGCTAGCGCTTCGGAAGACATCGGAGATGCCGACGCCACTCGGAAAGAAGATTTCCGATATTATGAATCAGCGAATGGGGCTGGTTCCCGACGATATTGTTGAGGAAGTGCTTTCGGGAGCGCTCGCCTCTCTTTCGCCTGAGAAACCCGCTCTTCTTGATGGGGTGCCGCGACGGGTGACGCAGATCGGTATTATGGAGGCGGTGCTCGCGACATTTGGTCGCCGAGTTGATGCGGCGCTTTCGGTGACGCTTTCAGAAGAGGAATCTGTTCGTCGAATTTCCTGTCGGTGGATGTGTCCGCGGTGCAACCGCCCCTTTATTGCCGGGATTGATTTTCAGGAAGGCGAAGAGGCTTGTCCGTTATGTAAAACAGCGCTTATCAGGCGGAAAGATGATACCGAGGAAGGAGTACACAAACGCTTCCGCGTATTTCTTGCCGATACGTCTCCCGTGATTGAGTACTATCGGAAGAAGGGGCTTCTCATTGAGGTTGATGGCGCGAAGGATTCGATGATTATTTCTGAAGAAATACGGAGGGCGATTACTCCTCTTTTGTGAGTGTTGAGACGGGTGGGGTAACCCATCTTTTTTCTATGGGTATTCGTTTCAAAAATTCAGAGCAATTCTCGGCACTTCGAGAGAGTGGGAAGCGGCTTGAGAGCGTGATGCGAGCTGTTGAAGCGGTGATTTCTCCGGGGATTTCGACCCTTGATTTGGATGTGGTGGCGGAGCGTGCCATACAAGACTCGGGAAGCGAGACGGTATTCAAGGGGTATGGCAAAGAATATGGCACGCCGTTTCCGGCGTCCATTTGCGTCTCGATAAATGATGAGGTGGTGCATGGAATTCCCAAAAAAACGAGAATCATTCACGATGGCGATATCGTTAAGGTAGATATGGGACTTCGCTTCGATGGAATGGTGACTGATATGGCACGGACATTTCCGGTTGGTTATGTGTCAAGCGAAGCGGAGCGTCTGATTCGAGTGACCGAAGAAGCGCTTCTTCGGGGTATTTCCAGCATTCGAATCGGTGCGAAGCTTTCGGAGTATGGAAAGGTGGTCCAGAAGTATGTTGAGGCGAACGGCTTTTCGGTTGTGCGCGATCTCGTGGGACACGGTGTTGGCTTTGAGCTTCACGAATTTCCGCAGATTCCCAATTTTTCTTTTTCCGGATCCAAGGACGTTGAATTCCGTTCCGGTATGGCGGTTGCGCTCGAGCCGATGGTAAACGCCGGCGCATATCCGGTTCGTCTTGGAAAAGATGGTTGGGTCTTTACGACCGAAGACGGGAGCTTAAGCGCTCATTGTGAAGACACGGTGATTCTTTCCGATCTCGGTGTCGAGATAGTGACGCGAACACGGTAGAAAAATATGGAACCTTTTTCCTATCTTGGTATTGATTGGGGTGAGAGGAAAATTGGTATCGCACTTGCGGATTCGGAAACTCGCATCGCGATGCCCCTCGAAACACTTCCTAATAATGAGCGTCTTCTTGAGTCGATGGCGCGTATTATCGGTGAGCGGAATGTTCGGGAAATTGTGATCGGTATCCCTTCCCATGTGAACCGCGAGTGTGTTGAATATGGCGGCGAGAAGCTCGGAAAGATTCTCATAGAGCGTTTCGATATCCCGATTCATTACGAAAATGAGATGTTTACGACCAAAATGGCGCGTGCCGAGCTTATCGCGCGTGGCGTTCGCGGTCATCTTGACGATCTTGACGACAGGGAAGCGGCACGGATTATTTTGGAAAGCTTTCTCGCTGGACGAGGGAGAATGTGATACAATGAACGCATCGGGAAGAGCGATGCTTTTTTTGTTCATATATTTTTTCTATGGAATCACAACCATTGGTTTCTGTCATCATTCCCTCATATAAAGAGGGTGAACGGATTGGGACGACACTTCTTGAAGTGGGGAAGTATTTCAAGCAGAAGGATATGAGTTATGAGATCCTCGTCGTCGTTGATGGGTCTCCGGACAATACGGCGGAGGTAGCTCGGAATTACGCGCTTCAGATGGATAATATTCGAGTCATTGATAATCCGGAGAATCATGGGAAGGGATATGTGGTGCGTCAGGGGCTCCTTGAAGCGACCGGGAAGTACCGACTTTTTATGGACGCTGACGGTTCAACGTCGATTACGCACCTCGAATCTTTTTTTCCCGCCTTGGAAGAGGGAAATGATGTGGTGATTGGGTCGCGAGATATCGAAGGATCGTTTATTCAGGTGCATCAGCCGCGATATCGCGAAATTATGGGTGATATGGGGAACTGGGCGATTCGCATCGTGCTCGGACTCTGGTCATACAAAGACACGCAATGCGGTTTCAAGGTTCTTACCGCCGAGGCGGCGGAGCAAGTCGCAAGTCGTATGGTAGTGGATCGCTTCGGTTTCGACTACGAGCTTATTATTTTGGCACACAAACTCGGATTCAAGGTGAAACAATTGCCGGTCCGATGGATGAATGAAGAGGGATCAACTGTAGGAGGGCTCTTCGGTCCGAATGGCTTCATTCAGGTGCTCATTGATCTTTTTAAGACGAAGTGGCGACTGACAATTGGTGCGTATAAAATCGGAGAATATACCAAGGTTCGCAATGAGCAACAAACAACGAATTTCTGACAATGGCTTGAGTGAGGAATGTTGTTGCGTATGGGTTGTCTGAAGATTGGAAATTGCGAAGTTGTAAAACAAAAATCTGTGGAGGAGGATATTCAAGAACAAGAAAAAAAGCACGTCGAATCGGCGCCCTCTCAGTTGTCGGAATTGCGGCAGGATATTGTGACCGGTGACTGGGTTGTCATTGCGACCGGGCGCGGAAAGCGTCCGGGAGATTTTGCTTATGAAGAGAACGTTCACCAAGGTGTTGGCATTGAGCAGTGTCCCTTCGAAAATCCCGAAGCAACCGGACAAGAAAAAGACACACTGATATACACGGCGAGCGATGAACAATGGACACTTCGCGTGTTTCCCAATAAGTACCCGGCGTTTTCTCGTGGAAGAGCGGCGAAGAAACTCGGCGAGGGGCCATATTTTTCGATGGCGGGGACGGGCTATCATGAAGTGGTGGTGACACGCGATCACTACAATCAACTTGCCACGATGGAGACCTGGCAGGTTGCCGAGGTGCTCGACGCCTATCAGGATCGATACCTTTCGCTGATGAAGAAAAAGAGCGTCAATTATATCCAAGTTTTTCATAATCATGGAAAAGAAGCGGGAGCGTCACTCGCGCATCCGCATTCGCAACTGATGGCGATACCGGTTGTGTCGCCCTACATTCAACTGGAACTTACCGGTGCTGAGCGGTATTTTCGAAGTACGCGGAAGAAGGTGTATTCGGTGATGGCGGAGTATGAGAGTGAAACGAAGACGCGCGTCGTATTTGAAAATGACGCGTTTATCGCGTTTTGTCCTTTTGCCTCGCGTTCCGCTTTCGAGGTGTGGGTAATGCCCAAAAAATCTTCGCCCTACTTCGAACGAATTCGCGACGAAGAAAAGTTTCGCGCGGCAGAGGCGCTTCGCGCCGCTCTCTTCTCAATCTATCGCGGACTGAGGGGTCCGGCGTATAATTTCTATCTCCATACGTCGCCGTGCGATGGTCGGGACTATCCGCATTATGGTTGGCATATCGAGATTCTCCCTCACACCTCTACGTGGGCGGGGTTCGAACTCTCAACCGGTATCGAAATTTCCGCCATCGAACCCGAAAAAGCCGCGGAGTTTTTGCGGGAGCAACTCTGAAGGAGGAGAATAAAGAATGGGGAATGGTGAATAAAACCGAGGACAACGGCAGTATTATATTTTTCATTCTTCATTCAATATTCACCATTCTTAACTCTATGTTTTCTCTCATTGCCAATCTGAAGATGAAGCTGGTGTCGGAAAAGGAAAATACCGAGTATTGCGTGGCGCTCGCGGAAGAGATGAAGAATGTGAAGCGGAAGAGTGCGCAACTCGTTATGTGTCCGTCATTTCCGTTTTTGGAGCTGTTCAAGAAGAAGCTTCCGAAGGGAGTTTTCCTTGGGGCGCAGGATGTATTTTGGGAGGATATCGGTGCTTTTACGGGGATGGTGTCGCCGCGATCGCTCGTTGATTTTGGTGTTTCTTATGCGATTGTCGGACATAGCGAGCGGCGAGAATTTCTTGGAGAAACGGACGAAATGATTGCAAAGAAAGTCCGCGCGTGTTTTCGGAATAGTTTCCGACCCATAGTATGTGTCGGTGAAACCGAAGCGGAGCGCGCGGATGGAAAAACGTTTTCCGTGATAGGGAGACAGGTGAGATCGGCGTTTTCGGGGATTTCTCGTGAAGACTTTCGACGTGCTATCATAGCGTATGAACCGCGGTGGGCAATCGGGACGAACCGGACGCCGTCGCCGGATGAAATTTTGGAAGTGGCGATTTCTCTTCGCCGAAATCTTGTCGAAAATTTTGATCGAAGCGATGTGGATTCTCTCCCCATTCTCTATGGCGGATCGGTGTCGGCCGAACAAATAGACGAACTCTGTTTTCGTCCCGGACTCTCGGGAGTTCTCGTGGGGCGGGAGAGTTTGAATCCAACAGAGGTGGCAAAGATGATGCGGGCGTTGGGGGAAGGATAGAATATGCATTCTATACGAAATAGAAGAATTTTTCCCCGTCATTCCCGCGGAGGCGGGAATCCAGTTTCCACCAGCTTTCAGGAAGTATATTACAGATTTTGTTCGTAGAGTGTTTGTGTTTAGCGAGTGGTGTCTGCCTGCCTGCCGGTAGGCACGGGATTCCCGATTTCTCGGGAATGACAAAGAGGAAGTCGGTTGGCGAAATGAAAAGATAATTCGAAAAAATACCCTTATGATTGTCAGTGTCAAAGACATCCTTACGAAAGCGCAGGAAGACGGTTATGCGGTTGGGGCGTTTAATACCGTGAATCTTGAGACAACGCAGGCGATTCTTCATACGGCGGCCGAAATGCATTCCCCGGTTATTGTGCAGATGACGGAAAAGACGCTCGATTATGCCGGTGGGCGAGCAATCTATCACCTTGTGCGTGATCTGGTGGAATGTTATTACCCCTCGCTTCCGGTGGGCATTCACTTGGATCATGGGAAGAGCTTTGAACTTGTCGAGCGAGCGGTTGAGATCGGTTTTTCTTCGGTGATGTATGATGGGTCGCGGAAGAAGTATGTGGA
>CAZJZN010000012.1:8465-23979 GCA_964550545.1 uncultured Bdellovibrionales bacterium | reverse complement strand
TTCTCTCTGAATATCCCGCTTTCTCCGGGAATTCATTCTTATGGAAGCATTCAGCGTTGAAGAGGTTTCCCGACTTCTCGGGGTTTCGTTTCAGAATCCCGCACATCTTCAAACCGCATTTACGCATCGTTCCTATCTCAATGAGCATCGGAACTATCCGCTTGATCACAATGAGCGGCTTGAGTTTTTGGGTGATGCCGTTTTGGAATTGGTGGTGACGGAATACCTCTACCATCACTATCCAAATCCCGAAGGAGAACTCACGAGTTGGCGGGCGGCACTGGTAAACGGTGAAATGCTTTCGCGCGTTGGCGGAGAACTTGGCATCGAACCGTTTCTTCTTATGAGTCGTGGCGAGGCGAAGGATACCGGACGCTCACGTCAGTATCTCGTTGCGAATGCTATGGAAGCGATTATCGGAGCGCTCTCTCTGGACCAAGGCTATGGGGCGGCGAAGGAATTTATCCTTCGTGTTATCGTCAAGCATCTCCCGGAAGTATTTGAAAATAAGCTCTACGCCGATCCGAAAAGTCAGTTTCAGGAAGAATCACAAACACGTTTTGGTATTACGCCGTCGTATCGGGTGCTTGGCGAATCCGGTCCCGATCACGACAAACAGTTTATTGCGGGCGCTTACCTTGGCGAAGAACTCATTGCCGAAGGCACGGGAAATTCCAAACAAGAAGCCCAGCGATCCGCCGCCAAAAATGCCCTGGAGAAAAAGGGGTGGTAAGATGTAGCGGTTTTTTCCAGAGGTGGTGTATACTGGAGGCATCTTCTTGAAGGGATGTCTTTTTTCTTGTGCGGAACTATGTTTTTGAAGCGGATTGAAATGGTTGGATTCAAATCGTTTGCGCGGAAGACCGTGCTCGAGTTTTCGGGCGCGGATGAAAGTTTTCCCATCACGGCAGTCGTAGGACCGAACGGGTCGGGAAAGTCCAATGTCGCGGATGCGATCCGATGGGCGATCGGGGAGCAATCGGCGAAACATCTCCGGGGCAAAAAAAGCGAAGACGTTATCTTTGCGGGGACGGACAAGAAGTCTCGTCTCGGGAGCGCGTCGGTTTCGCTCTTTTTTGAAAATAAAGATAAGCGGATCCCGATCGAATACGAGGAGGTGGTGATTACGAGACGATTGTTTCGAAACGGCGAAAGTGAGTACCGCATCAATGATGCACGCGTTCGATTGCTTGATATCACCGATCTCTTGGCGCGGGCGTCGATTGGACGAGACAGTTCTTCGGTGATTACACAGGGGATGTCGGACGCCGTTCTCCTCACGTCGCCCCTTGAACGACGGATATTTCTCGAAGAAGCGGCGGGTGTCAAACAGTATCGCATCGAAAAGGAGCGCGCGATCAAGAAACTCCAGACGACGACTGAGAATGTCGCGCAAGTCGAGGCGCTTCTTCGAGAAATCGAACCGCATCTCAAAAATCTTCGGAAGCAGGCGGAGAAGTCGTCGAGGAGGAAAGACGTTGCGGACACGCTTCATAAAAAACAGCTCCTCCGATTTTCGTTTTTGTACGGAAAGCTCATCGCGGATCGCGCGAGTTTTTCGGCGGAGAGTTTGGAAAGTGAAGCGACTCTCAAGAATCTCGAAGCGGAAATCGAGACGATACATGCACAGCTTCATCTCGAATCGGAACGCGCGAACAATGAAACGAAGCGACGCGAAGGAGAGCGGGATGAACGCGCTTGTCGAGAACATTTGAACCGAGTCGAACGAGAATACGCCGTTCTTCTCGGGAAAATCGACATCGAGGAGGAACGTCGAAAGCCGCGTGAGGTGCGCGAATCGATTGCGGTTGACCGCTCGTTTGTTCGGGGGAGAATCGAGGAGATCCGCACACATCAAGAAAAGCTCGTCGATCGAATTTCTCATGTTGAGTCTCTGGATGAATTACAGGAGCTCCGCGAATTGGCACGTGTTGTTTCGACTCGTCTTTCCGAATTGTACGATGAGGCGGGTTCAGAGTCTCTCGTGACAACGCACATAGTGTCACTCCCTCCGGAAGAACTCGAAAAAAGCGATCGTCGTCTCGCCGAACTTCAAGCGGAATCGAAAAAACTTCTTGAGGAACGTGATCGCCTTCGGGTGGAGCTTCTTGAGAAAGAACGGGCGATTGAAGAAGAACGCCGAGCGAGCGAAGAGGGACGAAAACGATTCTTTGCGTTGGAACGATCCGCTCGTGAAATGAACGCGGAACGGAATCGTGCGAAGGATCGTCTCAATGAGGGAAAAATTCGGCTTGCGCGGATCGACGTTCGTGAAGAAGATTTGACGAACGAACTTTTCGAAGAACTCCAGCTGAAACCGGACGCGCTCCCCGTATGGGACGCTTCGCACGAGGCGATCGATCCCGATCGGTACGAACGAGAAATTATCCGACTCAAGGTAGAGCTTGAACACATCGGAGGTATTGATCCTCTCGTCGTCGAAGAGTGTGCGGAAACGGAAAAGCGGTTCTTGTTTCTCACATCGGAGTCCGAAGACTTGAAACGAGCGATTGTATCGCTTCGGCACATTGTTCGGGAAATGGAAGTGAAGATTCATGACGCGTTCGAGTCGGCATGGAAAGAAGTGAATCTTGAATTTGATCGGTATTTTCGCATTATTTTCGGAGGCGGATCCGCGTCGCTCAAAAAAGTATCCGTCGAGCGGCGTTCGGCACTTTTTTCCGGAGAGACGATCGAGGAAGGGGATACTCCTCAAGCTTCCGGCGGCCTCGAAAATGAAACTCCTATTGAACGTGATGCCGGTGTCGATATTGTCGTTTCTCCACCCGGAAAGAGGATTGCCAATCTGTCTATGCTTTCGGGCGGTGAGCGATCTCTTGTTGCGCTCGCGCTTCTTTTTGCGCTTATCGCGCACAATCCACCGCCCTTTGCCGTGCTCGATGAAGTGGAAGCGGCCCTCGACGAGGCAAATTCCAAGCGATTCGGCGACCTTTTGTCGGAGCTCTCTCGGAAAACGCAATTTGTCGCGATTACCCACAATCGGGAAACGATGCGCCGCGCCGCAATCCTTTACGGGGTCACTATGGGGGATGATGGCGTATCCAAAGTGCTCTCGCTCCGCCTCGATCAAGTCGGTACGGAAGGGAAGTTGTTGAAATGAATTCTTTTTGGTTTGTGTGTTTTCTTGCCCCAATGAGGGATTCTTGGTAGGCTATTGGGAGGAATGTATCTTCCCGTCTTTTTGTGTTCGCTATGGAGTCCCGCTCTCTTTCGGAAAAGTATCGCGCGTATCGGAAATGGATTTCCGATGCGGTGTTCGGTCGTTTTTCGCAGGACATTGGCATTGACTTGGGTACCGCAAATACGCTCGTCTATGTGCGCGGCAAGGGAATTGTGATCAATGAACCCTCGGTTGTCGCGGTCAATCAACGGACGGGACAAATTCTTGCGATTGGGCGTGATGCAAAGCGGATGGTAGGGAAAACGCCGGGACATATCGTCGCAACGCGTCCGCTGGTTGACGGTGTCGTGAGTGACTTCGATATCACTCAGCAAATGCTTCGGTTTTTTATCAACAAAGTTCACGACTCCGGATTCGCTTTTTTGCGACGACCGCGTGTTTTGGTTGGTGTGCCCTCCGGGGTGACAGAGGTGGAACGACGCGCGGTTATCGAAGCGACGCTCAATGCCGGTGCGCGCGAGGCCTTTCTGATTGATGAACCGATGGCGGCGGCAATCGGCGCGCGACTCCCCGTTATCGAGGCGTCCGGAAATATGGTGGTCGATATCGGCGGCGGAACGACTGAGATCGCGGTCATTTCGTTGGGCGGCGTCGTGGTGTCGCGAAGTCTTCGTATCGCCGGAGATGAAATGAATGAAGATATTGTCCGCTATTCACGGGATGCTTTCAATCTTCTTATCGGAGAAAAGACGGCTGAAGAAGTGAAGATATCGATCGGAAGCGCTTATCAACTTCGAGAACCGCTCACGTATCCCGTTCGCGGGCGAGATTTGGTAAGCGGTCTCCCCAAGGAAATCATGGCGAACGATGAGAATATTCGCGAGGCGCTTTCGCACTCGATTCGAATCATCATCAACAATATCAAGACTATTATCGAGGAAACGCCGCCCGAGCTTCTTTCCGATATTCTCCAGCGCGGTATTATTCTGGCGGGTGGAGGAAGTCTCATTCGCGGACTCGATCGGTTGATCGCCAATCAAACCGGCATACCGGTTCGTATGATGGAGGATCCGCTCACGGCGGTTGTGCGCGGAACCGGTGTCGTGCTCGAAGATATGGAACGACTCAAAGAAGTATTAGTCGAAGATCAACGTGGTATGCCGCTTCGATAGGATCGTGTCTAAAAAGTTTGTTTTTCTTTTTTGCTCTCAAAATGTTTCGTGCCTTGTGGAAAATGCGGTTGAGGAAGATTGTCATCCCGCTTCTTCTTTGTAGTGCGGTGGCCTTGTGGAATCCGTCATTTCTTTCATTTGCCTTTCAGTCTATTTTTAACACCATCGCTTTTCCGACAAAAAATGTTCTTTCCTTTGCCGCGTATCATTTTCGGTCGGCCGGATCGTTCTTTGTTTCAATTGGCGCTATGAAACAAGAGTACGAAAAATTGCTTTCTGAAAACGCCGAATTGCGCGCGCGAAACGCAACACTCGCGGATATGGAACGAGAAAATGAAGCGCTTCGCCACGAGATAGGACTTCTCCCGCGGGATCGATTCCGATTGGTTCCCGCGGAAGTGATCGGGCGCGGGGGGAGCGGATCGGGGGGATCGCTCATTCTGAATGTCGGGGAGCAATCGGGCGTTCGAAAGGGTATGGCCGTTGTCGTTGATCGGGGAGTATTTGCGGGGCGGATCGGGAGTGTTGCGCCATTTTCTTCCGGTGTTATTGCCGTGTCCGATCCCGAGAGTATCGTCAATGCGGTCGAAACGGCGACGGAAGCGCGTGGCATTGTGCGTGGAGAATACGGTCTTGGTCTCGTATTTGATATGGTGTTGCAGTCAGACACTATTCGCGAGGGTGATGAGGTGGTGACGTCCGGACTCGGAGGAGATATTCCCAAGGGACTTCTTGTCGGGACGGTCATTCGGCAAGAGTCTTCGATCGACCAACTTTTCCAGCGAGCGACGCTTGCCTTTCCGGTTCGACTTGATCGAACTCGATTTGTGTTTGTGGTTGTCGGTGAAACGCTATGAAACCCATACTCCTACGCGGTGCGTTTTTTTTTGCGGTAGCGCTTCTTCAAGTATCTTTGATTCAGATACTCTTTTCGGAGTGGGCGATTGTGCCGCCGCTTCTCTTGTCATCAGTGGTTTCATGGACGCTTTTTCGCGGGTTTTCTCCGTCTCGAGTATGGGCGATATGGGCGGGTATCGCGATTGACTCACTCGCATTCTCTCGTCTCGGCGTGTCATCAATTGAGTTTCTGTGCGCCGCGGCCATTTTTGGTTTTGCGACCGGTCGGGTGCTCTTTGGATACGGATCGATGAAACTCCTCTTCTTTGGTTTTGCAACCTGGATATTCGCACTCCTCTTTTCTTTTGGAAAAACACTCCTCGTCCTGCCAAATTTTTCCGAACGGATTTCCTTTTTTGTGGAATTTTTTACCCGGTCGCCCGCCGTGATTTTTGCGTCGTTCTCCGTTTCATCAATCGGTTTTATCGGAGTTTTCTTCATTACCGTTGCCTTTGAGCGATACGTGGAACTCTTTGATCGTGTACCTCTCGGAAAACGATAATCTCTCTTGTATGGCTTTTTTTGATCGCACTCAGCTCGCGCGAGGAACCGAGATAGACGATGCCGTCCTCACGATTACCGAGAAGGATGCAACTCGCCTCGAACGCCCCATACACCGCGCGGGGATTTGGTGGCTTCGCGCGGGATTTTGTTGTCTCTTGCTGCTTCTCTTGGGACGAGTTTTTCAATTGAGTGTTCTTGATGGTGAAAAATATCGGGAACGCGCGGAAGAAAATAGCGTTCGAAGTATCGTGCTTCCGGCACCGCGCGGTCGCATCTTTGACCGATACGGCGAACTCCTTGTTCATAATATTCCCAGCATGGAACTCCTTGCCATTCCCGGAGGCCTTCCCGATTCGATTGAAGAACGACGAGCGCTTCTTGAGAAGTTGCGGGAATTCATCGATTTCGGGGCGGATATTCCGGAAGACGATTTCCTTTCTTTCGATATTCTTTCGATTCCAATCGTGCTAAAATCGGCGCTCACTCAAGAAGAGTCTCTTCTTTTTTCCTCAAGGGCGTCGGAATTTCCCGGTATTACATTGGAGCGATCGGCAGTTCGGGAGTATACGGACAGTTCTATTTTCGCACATATTATCGGTTACGAGGGGAAGATAAAAAAAGAAGAACTCAAAGAGCATTCCGACTATCTTCCGATTGACTCCATTGGGAAACAGGGTATAGAGAAAACGTACGAATCGTTCCTTCGGGGAAAGCGTGGCGCCGATCGTATTGAGGTTGACTCCAGAGGAATGATCAAAAAAGAGCTCGGGGCATTCGATCCAAAGCCGGGGAATGATGTCATTCTCAATATCGACGCGCGCCTTCAGAAGAAGTCCTTTGATATACTTCGATCCGCGCTCGAGTCGAAATCGTTGACGAAAGGAGCGGTAATCGCTATCGATCCCAGAGATGGAAGCGTGCTTGCGCTGGTTTCTTTTCCATCGTTCGACAACAATCTTTTTGCGCGAGGAATCGATGCGTCGAGCTACGCCGCGCTTCTCAATGATCCCGCGAAGCCGCTTTTTAATCGGGCTATTTCCGGAGAATATCCGCCGGGATCGACTATAAAACCCTTTATCGCCTCGGCGGCGCTCTCTGAAAACATCGTACGTGCCGGTACGCAAATCGAGAGTCGCGGGAGTATCAGTATCGGCAGTTTTTCGTTTGGCGATTGGAAGGCGCACGGCTTTACGGATATTCGTCACGCCATCGCCGTTTCGAGCGACGTATATTTTTATTCTGTCGGAGGCGGGTACGGAAATATTCGCGGATTGGGTATGGAAAATATCAATGAGTATGAACGTCGCTTCGGTTTCGGCGAAAAAACCGGTATCGATATTCCCGGAGAGGGAGATGGTTTTTTGCCGAGTCCGGACTGGAAGAAAGAAAAAATCGGGGAGCGCTGGTATATCGGTGATACCTATCATGCCTCGATCGGGCAGGGATTTGTCCTCGCGACACCGCTTCAAATTGCCGTCGCGACGGCGGCGGTTGCGAATGGAGGAACGGTGTGGCGTCCGAGAATTGCCGGGCAGGTTCGTTCACCGGATGGCGATACGCAATCTCTTCCCCCAATCGCCCTTCGAGAAACGGGTATCGATCATACGATCCTCT
Source organism: uncultured Bdellovibrionales bacterium (assembly GCA_964550545.1). Taxonomy (GTDB): domain Bacteria; phylum Patescibacteriota; class Minisyncoccia; order Moranbacterales; family UBA1568. The sequence goes on along the minus strand of CAZJZN010000012.1, from coordinate 16,650 downwards.
CTACGGTTCGGGAGGGTATGCGACTCACGATTACCGAGGGTACGGCACAATCCCTTTCGAGTCTCCCGATCGCCGTCGCGGGGAAGACCGGCACGGCGCAATTCGGTTCTGACAAAAAAACACACGGTTGGTTTTCCGCGTTTGCTCCGTATGAAAATCCGTCTCTTGTCGTTCTCGTTCTTATTGAAGATCAAGATGAGACGGAGACCTATAATGCCGTTCCGGTTTCTCGGGCAATATACGAGTGGTATTTCTCCGAGGGGCACGGCAAAGAATCGCTCAAAAATTGACTGTTTTCCTTGACAACTCGGGTATTGACAAGATGAGGTCATTCTCCTATCATACGTGGCATTGCGTGCTTCTTGCGGCGCCAAAAACACAATAATTTCTCCATTAACCCACGTATATATGGCAAAGATTCTTACCAAGGACGGATTCAAGAAACTCCAAGATGAGCTCGAGGAACGTCGGACGATCGTTCGTCAGCGTATCGCGCTTCTTATCAAGGAAGCGAAAGAACAGGGTGATCTCTCTGAAAATGCCGAGTATAGCGAGGCGAAGCATCAGCAGGCGGAGAACGAATCACGCATCGCCGAACTCGAAATCTCCCTCAAGGATGCTGTTGTCGCGCGACACAATCACAAATCGCAGGGCGTCCAAATCGGCTCGACCGTTCGAGCGCTTCTTCGTGGCAAAGAAATGGCATTTACCATCGTGGGCTCCAACGAAGTTGATCCGGCCGCCGGCAAAATTTCTCACGAGTCGCCCCTTGGAAAAGCATTCCTCAATAAAGAGAAGGGGACTCGAGTTTTCGTCGACACTCCCGCCGGAAGTATGGAGTACGAAATCTTGGGTGTCGAATAAGGGGAGGGATGGAGCAAAAAATAGAGAATGGCGTTCGTCCTTCTCGGTGAAGGAAATGGTGGAGCGAAATTGGAGTGTGAGTACCTGTTTCATTTTTCTTGTTTCGACCAAAGAGGAGTGTTCAATGAAAATTCGTATCAAAGCGGTCCCTCCGGGATTTGCTCCGGAAAAAATCCGTAAGCAATGGGTTGGAATTGAGATACCCCTTCCTGATGATGGAGTAATTTTGAAGGGTGGTAGATGGACGGGAACCGAAAATGAAAATGGATACGTTGTTTTCACCGCTGATGCCGTGAGGGCATTGCGGGAAGCTGGTCGGCTTGACGCGGCAGAGTATTGGGAGGGTATCAGCTTCCTTGGATCGGTGCTCCGGTTTAAAAGGGAGCTTTGTTCTCTTGTGCAAGAGTAAGTATTTCTCAAAATCCCAATTTTCTCAGGAAGATTGGGATTTTTCTTGCCACTCGTTCCAAAATTCGCTAGAGTGAAGGTATACGAGTTTGTAAACGAAAGACTTCTTACTCCTCACTGCCAACTCTCTACCCCTATGCGTGAAGACATTCTCTCGTCGCGGAAAGAAAAATTGGAACGGGTGAAAGAAACTTTCGGTGAGGCGTATCCGGAGGTTTCGACGCGAACACATATCAATGCGGAGGCGCTCGCGAATTTTGATTCACTTTCGGATGAGAAGGTAAGGGTATCTCTCGTTGGACGGATTCGTTCGTTTCGCGCGATGGGGAAAATCGCCTTCGCGCATATCGAAGACGAGAGCGGACGAATTCAAATTTTTTTCAAAAAAGACGCGCTTCCGGAACATCGTTTCTCGGTGTTTCTTGACGGGGCTGACATCGGGGACTTTATTGAGGTGACCGGGACGCTTTTTCTTACAAAGCAGAATGAAAAGACGCTCGAGGTATCGGATTGGAAAATGCTCTCGAAATCGCTTCGTCCGTTGCCGTCGGAATTCTATGGACTGAAAGATGAAGAAGAGCTTTTGCGGCGGCGCTATCTCGATCTCGCGATGAATCTTGAGACGCGCGAACTCTTTCGCGCAAAAAATGTTTTCTGGCAGACCATTCGAAATTTTCTCACGAATGAAAACTTTCTCGAAGTGCAGACGCCGGTCTTGGAGCATATTCCGGGTGGCGCGGAGGCGGAGCCGTTCATTACGCATCATAACGCGCTCGATCAAGATTTTTACCTTCGCATCTCACTCGAACTTCCGCTCAAACGTCTCTTGGTTGGCGGGTATGAGCGCGTCTTTGAAATTGGGCGTGTCTTTCGGAATGAGGGTATCGATCGAGAGCATCTTCAGGAATTCGATCATATGGAATTCTACTCGGCGTATACCGATATGAAATCGGGAATGGAAACGGTGGAGCGGCTTTTTCGGAATGTCGTCGAGCGCGTCACGGGAGGATTTGAAACGAAGCATAACGAAGAAACGATTGATTGGAAGAAGCCTTTTCTAAGGGTGGATTATTTCACCGCATTCAAACAAGAAACCGGTATCGATTTGTCAGAAGATATTTCCGTAGATGTTTTGAAACACAAGGCCGATGAGCTTGGTATCAAGTACGAAGCGTCTTACGGGAAGGGTCGGATGATCGATACGATCTACAAAAAAACCGTGCGGAAGAAACTCATTCAACCCTGCTTTTTGGTGGGGCACCCGATCGACGTGTCGCCACTCGCGAAGCGCGATCCCAAAAGTCCAAACCGGACACTTCGCTTCCAGCCGATCGCGGCGGCGAGCGAGCTCGGGAATGGCTTCGCGGAACTCAATGACCCAATAGATCAGCGCGCGCGATTCGAAGAACAAATGAAACTTCGCGAGGCGGGCGATGCGGAGGCACAGCAACTCGATGAAGATTTCCTTGAAGCTCTCGAATACGGAATGCCCCCCGCCTGCGGCTTCGGTATGAGTGAACGCTTTTTCGCAATCCTCCTCAATCGCCCCGTCAGGGAGACGGTGATTTTTCCGCCGATGCGGGGAAGAATAGGGAATGGTGAAGGATGATTCTTTTGTTTCTCGCTCCTTGATTTCCCATTCTTCATTCTCTATTCTTCATTCTCCTCTCTATGCTCGACATACAATATATTCGCGAACACAAGGACGAGGTTGCCAAGGCGGCGACGGACAAGAATCTTTCGTTTGATGTGGAGGCGCTCCTCTCGGCTGATACGGAGCGGGTGAAATTTCAGCAAGAATTGGAGGAGCTCTATTCGCTCAAAAACGATATCAATGATCTCATCGCGAAAGCGACGTCGGAGGAACGGGCGGATATTCTCGCGAAGGCGAAAGAAATCAAAATGAAGACCGAAGAACTCGAACCGAAGTGTCGAGAGGCGCGAGAGAAATTTGATCGCCTTATGGCGGGAGTGCCCATGGTGCCGTCCCCCGACACGCCGATCGGGAAGAGCGACGCGGACAATGTGGAAGTGGCGACGTGGGGAGAGAAGAAGCTCTTTGACTTTGCGCCCAAGACGCATATCGAGCTCGGGAAGACGCTTGATATTCTCGACCTCGAGCGGGGTGCCAAAGTTGCCGGGTACCGCGGCTACTATTGGAAGAACGAAGGCGTGCTCCTCGTTATGGGGCTTATGCAGTATGCGCTCCGGAAAATGACGGAGAAGGGATACGCGCCGATGATTCCGCCGACTCTCGTGAAGGGTTTTCCGCTTTTTGGGAGCGGCTACTTCAAGGGGACCGAATACGATGGCGAAGTGGATGAAATCTATCAGGTGGCGACACGGGACAAGGAAGTGGACGGGAGCGCGTCCAAAGAACAGAAGTTCTTGGTGGGAACCGCCGAGCCGTCGCTCCTCTCGTATTATGCCGGTGAGACGCTCGACGGGTCGAAACTTCCACTTCGAATGTGCGGCTTCAGTCAGTGTTATCGGAGCGAAATCGGGAGTTATGGTAAAGATACCAAAGGACTTTACCGCGTGCATGAATTTATGAAGGTGGAGCAGGTGGTACTCGCTCCCTCGGATATCGGTATTGCCGACCACTTACAGGAAGAGATGAGGGATCTCTCCGCCGAAATGCACCGCGAACTCGGTCTTTCCTTTCGACAGATTCAAATTTGCACGGGCGATATGAGTGCCGGGAAATATCGCGCCTTCGATATCGAGGCGTGGCTTCCGGGAATGAACCGCTGGGCGGAAACCGGTTCGGCATCCAATTTCCTCGACTGGCAGGCGCGACGGCTCAATGTGAAATATACCGATCCCGCGACGGGTGAGAAAAGATATGTCTATATGCTGAACAATACCGCGATGCCCTCTATTCGACCGATGATTGCCATTCTCGAAAATTATCAACAAGCGGACGGAAGTGTCGTTGTGCCGGAAGTGCTCCGCCCGTATGTCGGGAAGGATATGATCGCGCCGAAGGGGTAGTATTTTCCTCTGTCTTCAAATAATTGGCATTCGATATTGACAGTTTTTTCTTCCTATGTTAGGAAGAACTATCGAGGAAGCTCAAGCATTCTCTCGAGAGACGAGGCAAGTTCTTTACTATTGCCTTTTTTGTTGGAAAACTTCTCAATAGGAGAGGATTCATGAAAGCGAAGTGAGAGATTCGTACGCCGGAACAGGTTCTGAATATTCTTTCCGACACCCCGCTCAGGTTTCTGGTGGAAAGTCTCCGGTACGGACTTGGGGATTTTGACTTCCAGACCGATCCGGTTGCCGAGAGCGAAGTCATTATCGGTGAGATGACCGATCTTGAAAGGATCATTCACGCCGCGACAATGAATGCTCGACGGTGTGCCGCCGAGGTCGGCAAGGCAAACAACGCTCTGGTCGAGGATACTTTCGATCCGAAGGATCCAGATTTTTGTCATCGCGTGCAGCTCAACCAAGGAGAATTCAGGGCGCTGGATCTCCTCGATGATGCGCTGAACGCGTTGAAATGGTATTCCATAAAGAAGCGGATCGGCACTCCTGCGACGGAGCCGGACGGCATTGCGATTCGTGATGGTTGCGTTGTCGTCGCCCGGTCGAGCGAAGCAGTAGAGAATGATTTCCGAGTACGGGTGATCTCTCAGTGGGCTAGTCGCTTGGGGATTTCCGACGATTAAAGCAACATAACAAGTTCAATGGACCGCATACGCTTGCATAGGTATGCGGTTTTTCATTGACGCTTTGTGTTCTTGTGCTACAATTCCCTCTGATGGGGCGTTTTGGTGTCCCGTTTTTGTTCGGCGGAGTTTTTGGAGTATACTTGGGGTCGGTAGCTCAGTCGGTAGAGCAGTGGCCTTTTAAGCCAATGGTCGTGGGTTCGATTCCCACCCGACCCACATTCGAAGAATCTCCAATAACCAATGATCAATTTCCAAATAATTTTCAAATTTTTGAATTCAGGCATTCGATCATTCTTTCAAAAATTAAAAATTGGTCATTAAAAACTTCGCTCCCACATCTCTTCACACAAATCCTTTGCTTCTTATGATGCGCGTTTTTTCTTTCCTGCTTCTTGCGGTATCTACACTCCTTCTCTCCGGATGTTCTTTTCCTGGCACGTCGTCTTCGAAGGGCGGGGCGGCGGTGTTGAAGTCGGTGGATGGCGGGAAGACTTATGCGCCGAAGGTGACGATTGATGCCAAGACGACTTTTGCACCGGCAGATATTTTGTCGTTTGTGTTTGAGTCGGGAAATTCGAAACGCATTCTTGTCGGGACGCGGGAGAATGGAATTTTTGTGACCGAGAATGGCGGTGATGTATGGAAGAAAATGAATTTTCCGCCGACCAAGACCTATGGACTCGTTTCGGATTGGAATCGTCCCGGGGGACTTATCGCGAGTGGCGAATGGCAGGGACGCGGGAAGATCTACAAGAGTGACAACCGCGGGGAGAAGTGGGAGGAAATCTATTCCGAACCCAATACCGGAACAACTATAACGGCGCTCATTCAGAGTCCGCGAAACGCCTCGACGATTTTTGTGGGGACGAGTGCGGGAGTAATGATTCGGACGACCGATGGCGGACTCACGTGGGGCAACCTCGAAAGTGTTGAAGCGCCGGTTCTCTCTTTCGCCTTCGATACTTCGGGCGATGTATTGTACGCGCTTCTTTCCGGAAAGGGGATGGTTCGATCGAGAGATGGCGGTGCGACATTTGAGGAAATTCCCGGGAAGTCCGAACGGTCGGTGACGAAATCGCTTCCGACAGCGACTGCTCTCGCTCCAGACCCCTCGCGGAGCGGGACACTCTATGCCGGGACGGAAGAGGGACTCTTTCGGAGCGGCGATTTCGGCGATTCGTGGGAGGAAATTCCCGTTATCGAGAGCTCGAAAGAGTTCTCGGTCCGCGCGATTGCGATCAATCCGAGAAATTCAAACGAACTCGTCTATAGCGCGGCACTCGCGATCTACAAGTCGATTGATGGCGGAAAAACATGGTCGGTCACCCAGCTCGATGGAAGTCGCGCCGCCGGGCTTCTCCGCTACGACCCCTCCGATTTCACTATCATCTACGCCGCATTCCGTACGTTTAATTGAGTAAAAATTTTTAATCAAATTGTCATACCCGCGAAGGCGGGTATCCAGGCTCCACCAGCTTACAGAAAGCACTAACAAATTTAATTTGTAGAAACGATTTATTCAGCTTGTGACACCTGGTTTCCCGCCTTCGCGGGAATGACGAAGACATCCTATGTATCAATCTCTCATTGATGACCGGAAAGAGCTGTTCGAGGAGGCGGTGAATCATTTTTCCGAAGAGACGGCAAAGCTCCGTACCGGCCGGGCAACGCCGGCTTTGGTTGATCATATTGTGGTCGACTACTACAATACGAAATCTCCGCTTCGACAAATAGCGAGCGTTACGGCTCCGGAAGCGCGCCTCATCATCATTCAACCGTGGGACAAGGGATCGCTTGTTATGATCGAGGCGGCGATTCGAGACGCGAATCTCGGACTCAATCCTGCGAATGACGGTTCCTTGATACGTCTTTCCCTCCCGCCTCTCACAGAGGATCGTCGTCGAGATCTTGTGAAGATGCTTAACCGTCTTGCCGAAGAGGCTCGTATTGCCATCAGAACGGTTCGCGAAGACGCATGGAAAGAGATACAGGAGGCGGAGAAAAGCGGCACCATGAGCGAGGACGACAAATTCCGCGGCAAAGACGCGCTTCAAGAGGTGGTGGAGGCGCACAATGTTCGCATCGAAGAACTCCGCAAGAAAAAAGAAGGGGAAATTATGACGGTGTAATAAAAATTTTCTATTTGTGAAGGAGAGATGGAAAGGACTTTTTACATTTTTCATTTTGAATTTTGCACTTTTTATGTCTATCATCATCGTATTTGTTCTCGTTCTTGGAGCGCTTATCTTTGTTCATGAGTTGGGGCACTTTCTTATGGCTCGGAGAAGCGGTATGAAGGTGGATGAGTTCGGATTTGGATTCCCGCCCCGACTCGCCGGATTCGTGTGGAATGAAGAGAAAAAGCGCCACGAATTTGTCCCGGGAAACAAAGAAGTATCCTCGACGCACACGATCTATTCGATCAATTGGATTCCTTTTGGCGGATTCGTTCGCATCAAGGGCGAGAATGGTGACGGCGCACACGATTCCGACAGTTTCGCTTCAAAGGGAGCGATTCCTCGTATCAAAACACTTTCCGCCGGAGTGGTGATGAACTTTCTCTTCGCGTGGGTACTCATTTCTCTGGTACTTATGCTTGGATTTCCGCGCGCAATCGAAGAGAATGAGAAGATTGATCCGTCGAAAATAGAGGTACAAATCGCGCAAGTGCTTCCCGGAACGCCTGCGGAAACTATGGGGCTCAAGATGGGCGATGTTATCATCTCGGCAAATGGCGAGAAAATGCTTCGTGTTGAGCGAGTACAAAAAATTATTCAAGGGAGCAAGGGAAAGAATATCGTTTTTGAGGTGCGTCGCGGAGACTCCGCGTTGAAACTTATCGGTACGCCACGCGTTGAGTATCCGGAGACACAGGGTGCACTCGGCATCGCGCTCGGAGAAATTACGCTCGCTCGCTATTCTTTTTTTGAAGCGATCCTTCAGGGTGCGCTCAATACCTGGAGCAATACCCTTATGATGGTGTCCGGCATCGGGATGCTCTTGGGGAGTCTCTTTACGGGAAATAGCGCCGGACTCCAGGATGTTTCGGGGCCACTCGGTATTGCGTATCTCACCAAGGAAGTAACCAGCCTTGGGTTTGTCTACCTCCTCTACTTCACCGCCATCCTGAGTATCAATCTGGCAGTTCTCAATATTCTGCCTTTCCCGGCGCTCGACGGCGGTCGCATCCTCTTTATTCTGATTGAGAAAATCAAAGGCTCTCCCGTAAGTGA
>CAZJZN010000012.1:0-8365 GCA_964550545.1 uncultured Bdellovibrionales bacterium | reverse complement strand
GCGGTCGCATCCTCTTTATTCTGATTGAGAAAATCAAAGGCTCTCCCGTAAGTGAACGCGTCGAAGGATATTTTCATCAAGCGGGATTCCTTCTTCTTATCGTTCTCATGGTTGCCGTTACGGTACACGACTTCGCCAAATTCGACATTATCGGGAAGATTCGCGGGTTGTTTTGATGTGGGGGGGAATGTAGAGACGCAAGATTTTGCGTCTCTATGAAAGAATGCGACAGAAGACGCAAAATCTTGCGTCTCTACAGAGAATATGATGGGTGGTGAAACATAAAAAAGGCTCAATTGAGCCTTTTTTATGTTCACGAACTTGACAAAGCATCTCTTTTCGTGTAAGGTTCTACGTTCGATCAATTTTTCTCATCTGTTCTCCTATGAGCCACGAATCATTCTTTTTGATACTGAAGCGGAAGTGGGGGAGTCTCTTTTTGTCCGCGCTTCTCGCGGGATCGCTGTCATTTTTCTCGCTGGTTTTTTTCTCGAAGCACTTCAAGGCGACAACGGATTTTCTCGTTGTGCAAACCGGAACGTCGCAATCGCAGGATTTTTACTCGATGCTGAAGTCATCCGAATACCTTGGAAAGGTATTGTCCCAGTCAGTGGGGAGCGAGAAGTTTATCGGCGCGGTTGTGGAAACGGGCGGGGTTGATGGAAATTTCTTGCCGAACAATCCCAAGGATCGACTCGAAAAATGGGAAAAAATGGTGAAGGTGGAAAATAATCCCGATGTCGGGTCACTCCATATCGAGGTCTTTGGTGACAACGACCGTGACACGCTCCGAGTGGCGCAGGCGGTGGGACAGGTTTTGACGGAGAAGAATGTGCTCTTCCGAAGCGGTGAAGAAAAAAGCATTGAGATTCGTACACTTTCCGGTCCCATTATTGAAAAGAACCCAAGTATAGAACGGATCGTTCTCGCGACCGGCGCCGGCGCGTTTTTTGGCTTCTCACTTTTTATGCTCTTCGTGCTCCTCAAATCGGAAGCGAAATCCCGAGAATTGTTTCTTGAAGAAGCGCTCTCGCAGGAGACGATTGAGTCAAAAATAAAACCGGTAACACAGAGTGAGTCCGAAGAAAAAACACCTGAGACACAGTCTTCAATGCCTTCAAGCGTGGCAGAAGAAAGAGAACCCTCGGCGACGGAAGCAACCTCTACGAGAGAGCGCTTGATATTTGAAGAAAAATAGAGCAGACTGAAGGATCGAAGATTGAAATTTTTCCTTCGTGCCGAAGGGGCGGATGGTCAAGAGCCTTTATCCGCCCCTTTGCAGGAGGGATAAACCGCTCGTGCGAAAACATTCGTCCGAACGGCACGTTCCTTGACAACAAGGGTTTCAGAAATTCAAAACAAATTGTGTCGCGCGAACGCGCGAGGAGGTGAGTTGTGAAGAGTCTACTATTTCGGTTTTTCCTCCCGATTGCCCTTTTGGTGATTGGCGGATGTGCGAGTTTTTCGATCGCGCCCCTTCCTGAGTACAAGCCGGAACAAGTCTGGCAATCGAAGGCGATTCGGTTCGACCAACAAGTGGTTGAAGAGACGAAACAGCTTTCCGTGGCTATCATTCGCGCTCCGGAAGAATGGGTTCGAAGTGAACGGAGCGGGACGCTTCCGGTGGGTTCGAATCAGCGAATTGCCGTTGTGCGGAATGCATGGCGAGCGATCGCGTTCTTTCCCGATGGAAATGAACTGAGGACGTCGGCGATTCTCGGACCGAATAACACCCTGGCAGTTCTTCTTCCGGGGGTCTCGGAGTCTCGTGCGCAGTCGGCAAAAATTCTCATTCTTTCCGGGCTGTCGGCGTTCGCACTTGATGTGTCCGGTCGTGAATACGGGAATAAAGCTGGCTTTACTATGGAGCGGTTTATCGAAGATATCCGGATGGGATCGGTTTCGATTCCTCTCCCGGAAGTCATCGAGAACTTGAACCCGGGAACAAAAAACGGAGACCTTTTCTTAAAAAGGATGTTCGTGATGTTTCCGGAAGAGAAGCGTATCGATAGCGCGATATACCGTATCGCGGCGACCGCTCCAGAAGGACTGGCGCGTGCGACACACGGGTATCTCTCGACCGATGATCGTATTGTCTCCAATGCCGAGCTTTTTGTGACGCCCGGTATGGAATGGTTCGCTCTCGGCGAAGCGGCGCTTCGAAGTGCCTACAGTATTGGGACGGCACGACCTCAGGGTCCGTACCGTCTCCCGGAAGTTCAAACTCAAGATCCCGAAGGGGAAAAGGCAGGTGATCAATGACGCGTTTTGTTCTGTTCCTTATCTTTGCTTGCATCTCCCTGGGTGGCAACGCCTGGGCAGACGAAGTGAAGGAGGGATGTGTCACCGTACAGCGCAGTGACAACCTCACAAGGGTTGCTCGTGCGCTCAATTCGACGGTTTCGAATCTTGTTGTCGTAAATGGCATCAAGAATCAAGATCGTATCTATCCCGGACAAAAGATTTGTCGGGAAGTGGATGTGAAGGTTCCAGCGATGGATTCAAAACCTTTGCAACAGAAAAAACCGGCAGAGCCTGCCACGAGAAATTCGGAGACTGGTGTAGCGAGCAACATTCCGGCAGGATACACACCGTATGCTGAGACGGGTGTTAATCCGTTACTCAAAAATTGTCCGATTGATAACGTGAGCGCAATAGAGAAGGTAGCTCTTTCTCAGATCAATGTTGCGGAAAGCGATGTTGAGAATCTTAGGAGAAGTATTGTTTCCGGAAGTATCCAACAAAGTTCGCTTCCTGCCGACACAAAGTTTCGTGTCATGACGGAACGCGGAAAAGGTGGCTCGGTAAAAGTTTCTTTTAACCGGATCGCAACATGGAAAACACCGAAACAAGCTCTTGTCTTTGATCTTCCAGATGGAAGGAGATTGGCTCGCCTTGATGATTGCTGCAATTGGACGCAGGTGGAAGTCGAGCCGCAATTGGAGAGTATTGCGATTGCGGCGGTGACACCCGAACCGGAAGAAGTTCCGAAAGAAGAAGGGGTTGAATTGTGTGGTCCGGATGATCACGACGCATTCCTCTCGAGGGGACGGACCGATGGAAATGGTTCGAAAACCGGATGGAAGTATGCGAGCGGATCTGTCTGTCTTGCAAAAACTCGCGTCGATGGTGGCACGGTACTCGGTGGCGTTGGCGGTCTCTATGGAGATCACCAGGGACACGCGACGACCGATGGATTCCAGTATGGCGGGAAGCGCTATGGCTGGGGGCCTGATGCCAAGTATATCGACGACGACGGATGGGATGTCCGCTTGGGGGGACGCTTCGGCAAATCCTCAAATAACGGACGCAGTGCCGATGGCGACTATGCGCAGACGCGAAACTTCAATCTGCGCGGCGTAGACTTTGGCATCAACCTCTATCAGCGTGAACTGGCGGGAGAGAAGTGGTTTCCGAAGACGCAAATCTACGGATCCTACTTCAAGCTCTCCGCAAGGGATCTGCATCACTCGTGGCAGGGTAACCAAATTGCCGATACGAGCGATCTCAAAAGTTCGGCGCTGTTCTCTCTTGGGGTGCGGCAATTCATCTACCAGGGAGCCGTAAAGCCATGGATCTCGCTCGAGTACTTCGCCGAGTTTCCTTCCACCCGGAATCTTACCGGAATGGTCGGGGTGACGGACGAAGACGAAATTCTCTGGGCGGGAATCGGTCTTACGCGAAACCTTGAAAAAGGAGGAGTTGCTCGGTCATGGATGGTCGGCGTCGATGTTGGAAACGGCATCCGGAAGCTTCGGAGCGATGCGCGCCACGAAGAGTGGGAAAGCGCGAACACCTCGTATTACGATGAGGACACCGGCGCCTTCACCGTGAAGCGTCCGGAGACAAGTGGAGACACTTCTTCATCGTCCATTGCGCGATTCGATATTGCGAGCGGAAAATTTGTGAAGCAAGGCGTCTCTCTTGAATCAAAACCGACGACCTTGATTCCCAAGGAAGCTCAACCGGACACTCCGGTTGCGGCTATCGCACCGGCAAGTGAGGCGCAGCATCCTTCAGTACTACTCTCGCAAGAGCCCGTAGCGGAAGACCGCTGGGCGACTGCCGGATGGGGCAACAAATAGGCCGTTTTAAAACGCCGAATACGCGAGTCTGACCGTATCGGCGATCTGAAACTCTTGTAAAAACTGTCGGCGGAAACGTTGACAAAAAACCCGGGGCTTGTTATCTTTCGATGTCACCGATACCGAAATTCCTGCCCCCCTTAACAGAGCTCTCAACAAATGTTTCAATTGAGATCTCTGCGGAGGAAGGATTCTTTCGCAGTCGGTTCAAGGAGTTGTTTAAAAATCCCTCTATTTTTCCGGAAAAATCCGGAAAGGAGTGTTTGATGAAACTGAAAGGTGCTCTTGTTCTCGTTTACGGTTGTATGTTTTCCATGGGTGCTCTGGCAGCTGGCGGTATTGCCGGCTATGAGCCTGCCGGTGCTGGCGATGGGAAAGCACCGACGGTGTTTACCTGTCAGGCGTGGGAAAATGGCGTCGTATTGACAATTGAGAACCTCGTTCTCGTCCGAATTGATCGGGAAGGTCAGTTGCCTACTGGTGCACGGACAGACAAGAATGAAGCTGGTGCAAAAGTGTCGGTGCTCCGGTATGAGGACAATCCCGAAGCATTCAGTCATGGGACGATGTTTGCTATTCCGCTCGGTAAGAATTGGCCAGCAAAGGGACCAAATATAGAAGCAATTGATCTCGAGCGGAGAATTGGCGCTGCTACTGTGACGGGAAATAAGATTTCGATTCATGTCACTATTCCCCAGGGTGCTCAGTGGCAACCTCTAAATCTCGTGTTTGAGGGATCGTTCGGTCGGGCATGGGGCGGTGTTGTTGGCGAGGGTTTTCAGGCTCGCAACAAAAACAACTCACCACTTCTGCTTGTTGGTAGAGATTGCCAACAGCCAGATAAAGAAGTTCTCGGTGTCATGGCTGGTCGGCTCTAAATTCATAAAGTGGTAAGAATCTACCCTGCTCTGTAATTGGGGCAAAATGATTCATGGTCGGCTATTTCTGTAACACAGAGATAGCCGATTTTTCTTTTTCGGAAGGGGATGAATATGAGAAGAGGCCGAGTGTCGCGCCTAGGGTGATCCAGAATATCCACTGAATGGGAGTGTTTTTGAAAACATTGTCAGAGAGACTGGCGAGAGCAAGAGAAGAAAAAATTCCAAAGAGGGCAAGGAAAAGAATTTTTCGATGTTCATCTTTCGATTTTTTAAATTCTCTGAAGAGGAACAAGAGAATGCTTCCGATGAAAAAGATGTAGATGGAGAGTCCTATGATGCCGCCTTCGACAAAGAACTTCACAAAGTCGTTGTGCGGATCATTACTTGGTCCTCGGCTCATACCGCGAATGTTCTCCGAAACGATCGGGAAAGTGTTCATCCCGCTTCCGAGGAGAATATCGCTATTCGCAATGGTCGCATTCACGGTGTCTCTCCAGAGTTCAATTCGCCAAGCGACAGAGCTGTCAGGTGACGCTCGGAACGAATCGAGAATTCTTTCCTGAAACGGTGCTATCGCAAGAAAGAGAACGAATGGGAGGATAAGGAGCGGGAGGAGGAATTTCCGAAAATGAAAGAGAGCGAGGAGCAAGAGGAACGCGAAGAGAGTGATCCATGCGATGCGCGTGTAAGTAAGGAAGAGAACAACGGAGTAGAGCGCAGTGATTGTTCCGATGAAAAATTTCTCTCGCGAAGTCTTTGCGAACAGTAAAAAATAGACCGTCGAAATCGCGATGAGAGAAAAGAGAAAGAGGCTGAAAATATTTGGATGACTGAATGTTCCGAAAATCCGCGGAATTGAAACGTTTTCATCTCGGAATCCGATATCAAAAATAAACTGGAAAATTCCGGCAAACACCGGGATGACGGATGAGGTAAGGAGAGCAATGAGGAGAATGCGGAAATCTTCGCGCGTTTTGACGGAAACAAAAGCAAGTACGAAGAGGAGGAGGAGATCGAAAACGCGAAGGAGCTCTTGTGCGGTAGCGCCTGCATCGATCGAAGTGATCATCGAGAAGAATCCCCAAAGGAGGACTGTGAGGAGAGGAATTATGAGGGGGGGCTTGGAAAGATTCTTTCGGAGAAGGAACAGTGCGATTGTGCCAAAAAGCGCAACTCCAATGCCAAGCGCTTGCGAGAAAGAGAGTGTGAAATTTTCTCCGAAGCTGATTGAAGTAGTATTTCCGAAAATATCGAGCGACATTCGCACGACAACAAGGAGCGAGAGAAAGGCAAGCGGTTGTGAGAGAAAGAGGACAAGCAAAACACTGATGGTTCCTGCGGGGATGAGTATCAAAGAAAGATCGAAAAGAACCGCAATAACGGAGAGAAGCGAGGAGGTGGCAAAAAGCGTGAGAAAGACGGAGGATGTTGAAATCCGGCGATTTGAGAGAAGAAAAAGAGAGTTTTCTTTCATAGAGTTTGTGTCCGATGTGGGATTTTCTTGTCCCACACGACGGTGAAGGTTGCGGTATATCCAAGGATTCTATTTTTGAAAATGTGATAATTGGGAACTCGAGCCTCATTGAGAAGCGAACGAAGTTCGCCAAGAGAAAGGAGGTTCATATAATTTCCCGTTGCCCATCCCTTCCCGATTTTTCGGAGGAATGTGTCAAAAACATTTTTCGGGAGGAGGATATGCAGAAACGGGACGCGTGTATGAATCTCGATGGGAAAATATCGATTGGGTGTCGTAAGGAAACCTCTTTGTCCGACACGAACGAGTTCCTTGAGGAAACGAAGCTGATCGTCATGACCACCGACATGCTCAATGACGGCGTTTGAATAACTAATGGAAAATTCATTCTCTTGGAAGGGAAGCTCTTGGCCATCGGCTCGTACCACATGAATATGCGGGTAGCGCTTTTTGAAATGATCAAGCCCGTCTTTTGATACGGCGGTAATGCGTTCAGGGAAGGGAAAATGCTTTTCGAGATAGTTGTCGCTCTTGGAGTACTCTTCATCGTTGACTCCGACATCGAGAACAGCCTCCTCTTTTCGAGGAGAGAGCGTATCAAGAAATAAACGAAACTTTCGTTTTCGGTTCCGCTCCGATACAAGAGAGGCTATTGTTTCGACACAATGTGACATGACTGGTGTTTGAGAGTGATTTCATTGTACAATATGGGCATATTTCGGCAAACTTTCATGAAAATTCTTCTCGTCAACAAATACCACTTTGCGCAGGGTGGCGCCGATCGAGCCTATATCGATATGGGTGATATGTTGACACGAGCCGGACACGAGATTGCTTTTTTTTCGATGCGTCATCCAAAAAATATTTCGACAGTATGGAATCAATACTTCGCCTCAAACGTTGATTATGAAGAGGCGGGTCGCGCGGGATTATCGCAAAAGATTCGGGTCGCCACGAATATTCTTTGGAATCGAGAAGCGGAGGGATGCATGGAGCGACTTCTCGATAATTTCTGTCCCGATATCGTTCACTTGCACAATATCTATCATCAATTGTCACCAGCAATTCTCCGCCCCATAAAAAAACGCGGTATCCCCGCGGTAATGACGCTTCATGATTACAAGCTGATCTCGCCAAACTATAGCCTCTTTGTTCGCGGAAACATATGGGAAGAAACAAAAAACGGTGCGTACTGGAAGTGTGTCCGGGATCGATGCGTAAAAAATTCATTTGCAAAAAGCGCCCTATGCGCTGCGGAAGCATATATTCATCGATGGATCGGTGCCTATGACACCATCAGTCTTTTTCTTTCTCCGAGTCAATTCCTTATCAAAAAATTCCACGAATTTGGTTTTGATCGACCGATTGAATATCTCCCCAATCCACTTGTGCCATTTCCCAAAGAGGACTCATTCGCTGAATTGCCAAACAACGCGCCATTTGTTTTCATTGGAAGACTTTCACCGGAGAAGGGAATAGAAAAAATTCTTATCGCTCTCAAAAAACTTGATGACGCCTCGACGCTTCACATTGTCGGAGATGGACCCGAACGGGGTCGACTCATGGCGCTTACCGAGGAGCTTGGCATCTCACATCGCGTATCATTTCTCGGATACCTCTCGGGAAGCACCCTCAATCGGGAACGAAATGAGGCTCGAGCGATACTCCTTCCGTCACTCTGGTACGAGAATATGCCCTACGCGCTCACTGAAGCGCTCGCCGAAGGCGCAATCGTGATTGCGTCGCGACGCGGAGGCATTCCCGAACGTGTCCGAGACGGTGAAAATGGCTTCCTTTTCGATCCCGATGACACACATTCGCTTGTCGAAAAAATGCGTTTGGTACAATCCCTTAAAAACGAATCTCTCCGGAATATTCGAAAAGCCGCTCGTGAGTCTGTTGAGGATCTTCGCGAAGAACTATTT
>CAZJZN010000011.1:19206-24073 GCA_964550545.1 uncultured Bdellovibrionales bacterium | reverse complement strand
CGATTACGTAAGATTTCGAAAAATTCTTTTTCGCGATCTCCTCGGAAAGAGAGAATCTATTTTTTGGAAACGGTATAACTATCCTCGTGGACGACACTGGACTCGAACCAGTGACCTTCACAATGTCAATGTGACGCTCTAACCAGCTGAGCTAGTCGTCCGAAACTTCTTCCCAACTCCAGTTTATTTCTTTACTGATCGGGAGGCCTTCTTTGATGGTATAGGCGTTCTATCTGATTGAACACTGTTGCTTGATGTTCTCTCTCGACGCCTTTTCTATGCCTTATCGAGACTCACGGCACTTTCTTGTTGTAGCACGGTTTCTGAATTTTGCAAAACCGGTTCGGGGTCTTTGGGGAGGGCGATCATTCGAAAGAAAATCGTCCATGATGCCCAGTTCCATGCTTCGAAGAAAGAAAAGCATATGAAGGATATTCCCCAAAGGAGCGTATTTTCCGACAGTGAAGATGCGGGGATGAGTGTTGAAAGGGTATTGAGAATGACAAAAATAGATATATTTCCAATAAAAAACGCAATGCTCAGTAAAAATGTTTCCCGGATATGGGAACGGAAGAGGTGAATGGCATTTTCCAGAGCAGATCGAAGGGAAATTTTTGAGAGAGAAAGATAGAGTGTTGCATATTGATGAAGAAAGAAAAGGAGGAGAATAATGGAGAGAGCGAGGCCGATTGCCGAGAGGGAAAGAGCATGAGCGAGGTCGCTCAGTCCTTTGGAATGCGCGATGAGCGAGGGAATTGACAGGAATACACTGAGAGAGAGGGTGCTGAAAGCGAGTAAGAGCGTTAGAATAATCAGGTTTCGTGTTCGGGGAACCAGTGTCGGTTTGAGACAAGAAAATGAGAGGGTTTCATTTTTTTCTTTTCGGTGGGTGAGGGTAATAATGGCGAAGGCGCCGAGTGATCTCGCGATGAGTACTATGCCAGTGAGCGCTAGAAGAAAAAAGGATTGCGAGGGTGTAAACGGCCATCCTTCTTTCTGAAACAATGCCAAAAGATGCTCTTCTGTGATGTCGGGAGTCGGGAAAAGTGTCGGGAGTGTCATGATGGCTCCGAATACAAAAAAGATCGGATGCGCAGTGATGATCCGGAAGGCTTGTGCAATTGGCATACGAACCGAAATCGGACTTTTCATAGAAAAAGACGATTGAGAATTGATTGCAATCTTCCCCTACTTGCGCCATGTACCGTACTGTACGAAGAAGAAACCGCCTTCCTTTATCTTATTGCGCGCTTTTTTCATCAATGCCTCCTTCAACGAGAGCGAGAAACTCGTCTTTTTCGAGGGTTTCTTTTTCGAGGAGTGTTTGCGCGATAGCGTTCAAGATGTCGCGTTTTGCAGTGAGAATATCTGTCGCAGTCTCGAAGGCGTCTTTTACAAGGCGGGAAACTTCCGTGTCGATTGCTTCGGCGGTTTTTTCAGAATAATTGCGCTCCTCGTGCATTTCGCGTCCCAAAAAGACGAGCTCTTGCTTTTTACCGTAGGTGCGGGGACCGAGTTCGCTCATACCGTACCGTGTCACGATGCTTCGTGCCATTTGCGTTGCGCGTTCGAGATCGCTTGAGGGACCGGTTGTGACGTCGCCAAAGACAAGCTTTTCGCTTGCGTAGCCGCCCAAGAAAGTTGCGAGTTCATCTTTGAAATGGGCAAACGATTGAAGTGTTTTGTCTTCGGTCGGGACGGCGAGGGTATAGCCACCGGCATGTCCGCGCGAAATAATCGAAACTTTTTGGACCGGATCGGCATGGGGGAGACTTGTGGCAACCAAAGCATGTCCGCCTTCGTGATAGGCGATAATCTCTTTTTCCTTGGGATTGATGGCGCGACTTCGGCGTTCCGGTCCCAGAATCACTTTTTCGATTGATTCGGCGAGCTCTTTCATGCCAATCTCTTTTTTGTCTCGGCGAGCGGAAAGAATGGCAGCTTCATTAACGAGATTGGAGAGATCCGCGCCGGAAAATCCCGGGGTTCGCTCAGCAAGTGTTCGAAGTTTGACTTCCGCTTCGAGCGGCTTGTTTTTGACATGAATCTTGAGGATCGCTTCGCGCTCATTGATATCCGGAAGATCCATCATGACGCGACGATCAAAGCGTCCGGGGCGGAGGAGTGCCGGATCGAGCACATCGGGACGGTTGGTGGAGGCGACGACGATGACATTGGTATCGGTCTCGAAGCCGTCCATTTCAACAAGAATTTGATTGAGAGTTTGTTCGCGTTCGTCGTGTCCGCCGCCCAGACCTGCACCGCGGTGCCGTCCGACGGCGTCTATTTCATCGATGAAAACAATGGCAGGGGCGTTTTTCTTGGCTTGTTTGAAGAGATCGCGGACGCGGCTTGCGCCCACGCCGACAAACATTTCGACAAATTCCGAGCCGCTGATATTAAAAAAGGGAACCTTTGCTTCTCCCGCAACGGCTTTTGCCATAAGGGTTTTCCCGGTCCCTGGAGATCCGAGAAGAAGGACGCCCTTGGGGATTCTTGCGCCAATTGCAAGGAATTTTTTGGGATGCTTGAGGAATTCCACAACTTCTTGAAGTTCGTTTTTTGCTTCTACCGCACCAGCCACATCGGCAAAAGTGACGCGCTTCTTCTTGTCTTTGGGATCAAGCATACGGGCGCGACTCATTCCAAAGGAGAGCGCCTGGGCATTGCCGCGCTGCGCTTGTCGCATCATAAACCAAATGAATCCGGCGATGAGAAGGAATGGCAGGAGAAAGGGGAGAATGGCGCCCGCCCAGAGTGCGGCTCCGGAGTCTTCTTTAATGGTCACCTTTACATCTTTGAGCTTGTCTTTGTCGACACCGTAATTTGCCAGGGTTTCCGTAAGTGACCCTTCGGTTTCTTTGGTTGCTTTTTGCTTTGCGCCTTCTTTGAGTTCAATCGCGAGCGTATTACCACTTACCTCGATAGAGGCAACTTTGGCATCGTTTATTTCCGAAACGAGTTCATTGAGAGAGATATTGGTTGGGCGACCCTCCGGTGATTGGTAAAGGATCAGAATGCCTGATACGAGAAAGAACACGAGAATGACGGCGCCGATATTTTTGAAAAGCTTGTTCATGAGAATATGATTTGCGGATTATTGTTTCTCGGAAAGCACACCCACTTTACCACCTCTTCGGGTGAATTTCAAGCCTCGAAAGGTTTTTTGCGCGATTTTATTTTTGGTGCTTTTGATGAATTTCCGCATCTCTTCGATCTCATTGAAGGAGGGTGGTTGTGGCAAGGCTGTGGACGTTTCGATGAGAGAACGGAGGAAAGCACGCTGAATTGATGGAGAAAGCGCAAGAAATGCACTTGTGTTGAGTGTGTGAGGGGTATTTTTTGTTTCTTTTGTCGCAAGGAAAGAGTTTTCCGTAAGGAGGTGTGAGAGCGTTGCCGCGTCGTCCGCAAGGGAGAGAGTGTTTTCGGCGAGGGTTTCTCGGATATTCGGGTTGAAGGTTTCGAGAAGGGGGAGGAGTTCGTGGCGAATGCGGTTTCGGGTGAATACGAGATCGCCGTTTGTTTGGTCGAGACGATAGGGAAGGCTTTTTTCCTGGAGGTAGCGGAGAATGTCTGCTCGTGGTGTGAGGAGGAGAGGGCGAATGAGATGACCCTCCCGAGGGCGCATCGCGCCAAGTCCTTGGAGGCCGGCGCCGCGAATGAGGCGGAGGAGAAGGGTTTCCGCCTGATCGTCTTCCTGGTGAGCGATGGCGATTGAATCGAACCCGAGATTTTTCCTTGTTTTTTCAAAGAAGGCGTATCGGATATTGCGGAGGCGTGATTCGAGATTGTTTGTTTTCTCTGGCTTCTTAGGATGAAGAATAGAGAGGGGAAGGTGATAGTGTTTTGCGCGGTCTTTGACGAGTTGTTCGTCCAGGTCGGAATCTTTGCCGCGAAGCCCGTAGTTTACATGTGCGATGTGGAGCGACCAATCGTATTTTTTGCTCAAACAAAAAGAAATGTCGAGGAGACACATACTGTCGGGACCACCTGAAACGGCAACGAGGATCTTGTCGCCTCGTTTCCAAAGATCGAAGCGATGAGCAGTGTTTTGGACATTTTTGAGGAAAGAAGACATGAAGCGGGGCGGGAATGTTTGCATTTGTCACGTTCAAGAAATGCTCCGGGGCTTGGTAGGCGTGTTTGTTGGTTTTTGATGGAAATAACCACCCGAAGAAGCTTTCATTTGTTGTTTTCGTGAGCTTGCTCGCCCCTCCGTTGATTTCTTTCTCTTTGACAAACGCAAACATTCCCTGATAACAATTATTTTTTTACTCCTTTGATTATGTGAAAAACCTTTTGGATGGCTTCTTCGAGTTTGCCGTCTCGGTTTTCGACGACGAAGTCGTAGAGATCCGTGTGATTAAGGTACTCTCGAGAGTAGTCCATCCGTTCTTTGAGTGATGTTTCGGAACGGCTGGGGTCGCGGCGACGAAGTCGTGCTTCGAGAATATCGAGAGGTGCCGTGATGAGAATAGCCTTGGTTTCCGGGAACAGTCGTTTAATATTTGCGACGCCTTGCCAGTCGACTTTCCAGATACCGATTTTTCCGCTCGCTCGGACTCGATCGGCTTCCGTTATGGTAACGCCATAGTACTCACCGCCGTAGTGGCGAGCGTGCTCGAGGAAAATGTTCTCTTTTAAGCCGCTTTCGAATGCTTCTTTTGAAATAAAATGATAGGGATGGCCATCGGATTCGCCCGTTCTCGGCGGTCGCGTCGTCGTTGTCACGACACGTTCGAGAGAGAGGAGCTTTGTAAGCCCCTCAATCACTGAATCCTGCCCGGATCCCGAAGGCCCGGAAATGATAAAAAGCGTCGTTTCCATACCCTATGCTACCGCGCTTTCGGCGAAGGGGCAAGGTTTT
>CAZJZN010000011.1:15299-19106 GCA_964550545.1 uncultured Bdellovibrionales bacterium | reverse complement strand
ATGGGCAAGAGTCCCATACGGTGACTTTTGGGTTCCATGGAGAGGATTTTCCATTGGTAGGTATTGCCGATTTGGAAGACCTCTTCCATTTTTCGTCCGGGATGGACGTTTTGGAATTCGCTCACATAGGCGAGGCCGTGAATATCCTTGTCGAGATAGACGAAGGCGCCAAAATGGTTCATTTTGTCGACTTTCCCGGAAACCGTATCTCCAATGGTGTACTTTTCGGCGACAGTGCTCCAAGGATCGTCCTTGAGCGCCTTCATAGAAAGAGAGATGCGCGTGTCTTCGATGCCGATAATTTTCGCGCTCACGGTGTCGCCTGTCCGGACGACGGTTCGGGGATCGTCGATAAGTTGCCAGGCAAGTTCGGAAATATGCACCAATCCTTCGACGCGCTCTTTTTCGTTGCCGGGAATCGGGAATTTGACGAAGGCGCCAAAATCGACAACGCCGCTCACTTCGCCGGTAATAGTGTCGCCGACCGCGAGTGAAGAGATGGCAGCGCGCTCCTTTTCGCTTCGTGCCGCCTTTTCGCTTACGATAAGCTTCTCGTTTTCACGATCGATGTCCAGAATGCGGACACGAAGTTCCAGCCCGATCAAACGCTTCAGGAGTTCCAATATCTTATTCTTGTCGCCATCTTCGACGCGCGGGTAATGATCGCTTGCGAGTTGGGAAACCGGAAGGAATCCCGCGACGCCGTTGATTTCGATCATAAGACCGCCTTTGTTCGCTTCGAGCACTTTGGTTGAGACGACGTCCTTGTTGTCCATCTTGGCTTCAATATCTTCCCAGGATCGTTCGTAGGATGCTTCTCGGATGGAGAGTTCGATGACGCCATCGTCATTTTCGAGATCGGTAAGGGTGGCACTTACGATTTCACCCTTCTTTATCTTGACGCCGCCCGCCATACCGTCTTTCATTTCTTTACCGAGGACGGTGCCGGTTCCGAGGGGTCCCAAGTCGATAAGTGCGAAGTTTGAGCCAACTTCAATGACGGTTCCCTGGAGAACGTCTCCTCTCTTGGGCACCTCTATCGGGTGCGCGGCGAGGAGGCGACCCATTTCGGAGTCGTCTTCAGTTTCTTCCGTTTCGAGAATTTTCTTCGGTTCCTTCGCTTTTTTCGTGGAAATTTCCCGTGTTTCCGCTCCTATCTTTTCGTGCTCTTGTTTTGTATCTGGTGCGGTGACATCGTCGGCAACCGTAGCTTTTTTTACGGGCGCTTTCTTGGTCGAGGTCTTTTTCTTAAGAGATGATTCTTTTGGCTCTGCGTCGCCTTCTTCTGATTCCTCGGGCTTTTTGTGGAGTGCAAGGGTTTCGTCGAGGAGCGAGCTTAAGGTTTTCTTGAGTGACATAATATTCTTCTTCTGCGGTCGGGCGCGTGCCGTCCGCGTTATCAATTAAAACGCGCACATACTATGAAAAAAAGGACCGTTGTCCTCTCTTGTCTCTCAAGGTTACTCTGAATGTCGGGATTTGTAAAGAGTACGTGTTTCCTCGAAATCTTGTGGAAGGGGGGTGGCAAATGAGTACTCCTTTTTAAAAAGAGTGAATTCGAGGTGGGCGGCATGGAGGAGATGTCGCGGTATGTGGAGAGAAGCTTCTTTTGAGGCTTTTGATCCATAGAGAGTGTCGCCGAGGACGGGGTGACCGATCGTTGCCAGGTGGACGCGAATTTGATGAGTGCGACCGGTGTGTGGCTCTACCTCAACAAGAGAGGCGTCACCAAATGTTTTGAGGACGCGGTAGCTGGTTTCCGCCGGACGAATGATGCCTTTCACGCGTTTTCCTTCGGTTGCCGCCGCTTGGCGGTCGCCGCGCGTGGAGCGGGCGATTGGGGCAGTGATGGTGCCTTCTTTTTCTTTCGGACTGCCAAAAATGAGCGCGAGATAGCGCTTGTTTATTTTTCGATCTTTGAAAAGTCTCTTGAGCGCCGTGAAAGATTTTTTGGTACGGGCAATGATAAGAATTCCGCTCGTGTCGCGATCAAGTCGGTGGACAATACCGGGGCGATCAGGTTCGCCAACGGTGCGAATTTCCGGATAGTGCGCGATGATCCAATTGGCAATCGTGCCGCTTTCTCGCGTGACCGACGGGTGAACCTGGATGCCGACGGGTTTGTCTATGATAAGAAAGTCCGGGGTTTCTTTGATGACAGTGATGGGGAGATTGGGTTCGGGAAGCAGGGTCTCATTTTTTTCTTCGAATTTTTCCGGGAAGATCGCGAATGTTTCATGGGCGGAAAGTGTGAAGCTTGGCTTTATTTCGGTTTTTTGTATGCGCACCCCGCCGTTTCGTATGCCTCGAACAATGTGGGAGCGGCTCAGTTTTGTTCCGATAATCGCCTCAAATTCGCTCGAATTCGCCAAGAAGAGGTCGAGTCGTTTCCCTTTGTGCTCGAAAGATGAAGTGGTTTCAAACATATCTTTTTGGAAAAAGTCCAGGGGCTTTTGGCGCACCGTGCGAATAGTTGACAGTGAAAATATGGACACGTATCATATACCAACGGCTTTGATATTTTTTTAACAAAATTCGTATGAACAAGGAATATTGCGAGTGTGAAGGTGAAGAAAAGGAATTGGGAGAGTGTTGTGGCGGCGGATGTGGCTGTGATGGCGGAGATGACTCTGGGTATGACGAAGGATACGGTGTTGAAATTGGCGAAACGGTGCCGGATTTCGATTTGAAACTGTACCACAAAGACAAAATTGTGGAAAGTCTCCTCTCGGAATATCGAGGGAAGTGGGTCGTTCTCTTCTTTTATCCGGCGGATTTCACCTTTGTGTGTCCGACGGAGCTTGAGGATTTGGCGGAACATTACGAGGAATTCCAAAAACTCGATACCGAGATTCTCGCCGTGAGTACCGATACCGTCTATACGCACAAGGCATGGCATGATCATTCCAAAGCGATTGCAAAGGTGCAATTTCCGATGGTTGCCGATCGAACGGGCGAGCTCACGCAAGAGTTTGGCGTCTATATTGAAGAAGAGGGCAATGCGCGGCGCGGCACGTTCATTATCGATCCGGACGGGGTGCTCCAGGCGTACGAAGTAAATTCCAATAGTATCGGTCGCTCGGCGACGGAACTCCTCCGGAAACTCCGGGCGGCGCAATTTGTCCGCGAACATGGAGGCGAAGTCTGCCCTGCCAATTGGAAACCGGGCGCGAAAACCTTGAAACCGGGATTGGATTTGGTAGGAAAGATATGAGATCAAATGAAAAATTCAAAATGAAAAATTATGGAAACAAAAACATACTCTCCACAAGATTTCAAGCATCTCCTTGGGATGCCGGGGATGAGTGATGCGCTCCTTACTAATCACTTCACCCTCTATGAAGGGTATGTGAAGAATGTGAATGCCATTGGAGAGCGCGCTCAAACCATTGAGCCTGGGACACCGGAAAGTGCTGAGCTTCGACGGCGATTCGGGTGGGAGTGGAATGGGATGCGGCTTCACGAGCTCTACTTTGGCAATCTTACGAAAGAGACTGTGTCGCTTGATTCTCAATCATCCATTGCAAAAGCAATCGCGGAACGATTTGGGAGTTTTGAGGTATGGGAGAAAGATTTTCGAACAGCCGGCGCGATGCGCGGTATCGGATGGGTTGCCCTTGTTGAGGACAAAGAACGGCTTTTCAATATCTGGATAAATGAGCATGATGCGGGAAATCTTGTTGGGACGAAGCCGCTGCTCATCATGGATGTGTTTGAGCATGCGTTTATGCTTGACTACGGACTGAAACGTGCGGACTATATCGAAGCGTTTTTCAAAGCGATTGACTGGGAAGTGGTTGAAGGGAG
>CAZJZN010000011.1:9151-15199 GCA_964550545.1 uncultured Bdellovibrionales bacterium | reverse complement strand
TTTTTTGACCTCAAAAAGAATTATGATACAAAAAATAGCCAAAAGAAACGGGGATTTGGAGGACTTCGATCGGACGCGCATTGAAAGCGCGATTCTTCTCGCGGCGGACGCGGTTGGAGAGACGGATAAGAGTTTCATTTCTGCGCTCACCGATAATGTGATCCGCGATATGGAGCATGTCTTTACGGAGCTCTTGGTGCATCGATCGCCTTCGGTCGAGGATGTTCAGGATATCGTAGAGCGCAATCTTGTTCGATCCAATCATTTTGAGGTGGCGAAGGCATATATTCTCTATCGCGAGAAACGCAAGGAGGAGCGCGAGGAAAAGCATGAAAAACTTGCTCAACAGTTTGAGAAGCATTCTCTCATGGTGACAAAGTCGAATGGGGAACGAGAGCGCTTTGATCCTCAAAAGCTTCGGAAGATCTTTGATAAGTGTGCGGTCGGATATGAATCGATGTGTCGGTTTGAGGATCTTCTGGAAGCGTTCAAAAAAAATCTGGTTGAGGATATACAAACGCACGATATCAATAAGCTCCTCATCAAGGCATGTATCGATTTGGTGAGTGTTGATAATATCGCGTGGCAAAATGTCGCGGCGAGGTTTCTTTTGGGGAATCTCTACAAAAAAGCGACAAAGAATCGTGCGGTTTCCCTCGCGGATATCTATTCGCCCGAAAGTTTCCTCGCGCTTTTTACTGATTATGTGGAGAGAGGGCTTTATTACAAGGATTTTTTCAAATTTTATACGAAAAAAGATATTCTTGAGGCGGGAAAGCTCCTTTCGCGTTCGCGGGATGAGGAATATGAATACACAACGATTCTTTCACTTGCAAAACGATATCTTCTTAACCCGAACGGTGTTGTGAAGGAATTGCCACAAGAAATGTATCTTTCGATCGCGCTCTTTCTCGCGATTCCCGAAAAGAAGGAGACTCGGCTCGAGCTCGCGAAAAAAATCTACGAGCAGTGCTCGATGCAGATGATTTCTCTTCCGACGCCGACGCTCATCAATGCACGTACCAATTATCACCAGCTTTCGAGTTGTTTCAAAATCAATGTGGATGATGATTTGCGCGGCATTTACCATGCGGTCGAAAATATGGCGCAGATTTCGAAATTTGGCGGAGGTGTCGGAGTGTATCTGGGGAATATTCGGAGTCGCGGGAGTGCCATTCGCGGAATTGAGGGTGTTTCAGGCGGGGTCAATCCCTGGGCGAAAATCGTAAATGATACCGCCGTTGCGGTCAATCAGCTGGGTTCGCGGCTTGGGGCGATTTCCATCACGCTCGACATTTGGCATCTCGATATCTACGATTTTCTTGATTTGCAAACGGAAACCGGTGATATTCGATCAAAAGCGTTCGATATTTTCCCTGCGGTTTCAATTCCAGATCTCTTTATGCGTCGGCTTGAAACGGATGGTGAATGGACGCTCTTTGATCCGCATGAAGTGAAGGCGCTTTCCAAGGACGCGCTTCAGGATCGGTTTGGCAAAGATTTCGATGAGCTCTATACGCGTCTCGAGCGGGATGATCGTCTTAAGATGAAGAAAACCGTGAAAGCGAAAGAGCTCTTCAAGAAATTTTTGAAAGCGGTTGTTGAAACCGGAATGCCGTATGTTTTCTTTCGTGATACGGTCAATGACAAAAACCCGAATCGTCATGCGGGAAATATCTATTCGACGCAACTCTGCACCGAAATTTGCCAGAATACCTCGGCATCGACGTTCTCGAGTGAAACGATCGAAGATGGAAAAATTGTCATTCGGTATGAGCCGGGCGATCTCGTTGTGTGCAATCTTGCGTCAATAAATGTGGCAAAGGTACATACGCCGGAGGATATTGAGCGCGTTTTCCCGGTTGTGATGCGCATTCTCGACAATGTGGTGACGCTCAACTACTACCCTATCAAGGAGGCGGAACGGACGGCTCTGCGGTATCGGAGTGTCGGGTTGGGCTATCTCGGACTTGCGGAATATTTGGCGACACGGAAGCTTTCCTATGACAGCAAAGAGGCGCGAGATGTTGTGGAAGCGCTTTTTGAGCGCTATGCCTTTCATACCTATCGAGCATCGATCGATCTTGCAAAGGAACGCGGATCTTACCCTCTCTACAAGGGGAGTGACTATGAAAAAGGAGTGCTTCTGGGAAAGAAAAAGGAATGGTTTATGAAGCATACCAAGTACGGAAAAGAATGGGAGACGCTCTTTGTTGATATGAAAAAACACGGTGTTCGCTTTGCGTATCATACGGCGCCCGCGCCCAACACTTCGACGGCGGGAGTTGTCGGGACAACGGCGGCGCTCCTCCCGATCTATAAGCGGTATTTTGTCGAAACAAATCTTTCCGCACCAACCATTCGTGTTGCGCCCAAGCTCTCAAAGGAAAACTTCTGGTATTACAAAGAGTATATCCATATGGATATGAATGATGTGATCGATATGATGTCGGTCATCTATCCATGGGTGGACCAGTCGATCAGCTTCGAATGGATGATTGATCCCGCTCGTGTTTCCCCGGCAGATCTCTATGGCTACTACCTCAAATCATGGAAGGGCGGTATCAAAACAGTGTATTATGTTCGTAGCCTTTCGGGCGAAGTGAAGGATGACTGTGTTTCTTGCAGCGGGTAGAATGGAGAATGTGGAATGGAGAATGGAGGAAATTCAAGAAATTTTCATGTATGGGGGAAAACACTGGAAAGATACGTTCTTTTACGGATTTAATTGTCTGGAGAGAGGGACATACACTGGTTCTTGAGGTATATCGGGCTACGGAGAACTTTCCACGTGCGGAGATTTTCGGTCTTGTGAATCAAATGCGACGTTGTGCTGTTTCGATTACGTCAAATATTGCGGAAGGTTTCGGAAGAAAATCGTACAAAGAAAAAGTTCAATTCTATTCTATTTCAAAGGGATCGGTTCTTGAACTTCAAAATCAACTGCTTATTTCTCGCGATATTGGGTTTCTTCAGAAGAATATTTTTGATATGATTTCCGAGCAGTCAATTACCGTGAGCAAATTGCTGACTGGTATCATTCGAAAATCAAAGGATTTTTCATGACTCTCGTATCATTCCCCATTCTCCATTCAACATTCTTCGTTCCTCTATGGACATTCAAAAATCGCCGATTTTCAACCCGAAGGGGAATGATGAGGTATCGGCGCGGACGATTATTAAGGGCAATACGACGGGACTTTTCAATTTAAATGCCGTGAAGTATCCCTGGGCGAAACTCCTTTACCAAGTGATGGTGGGGAATTTTTGGTTGCCGGAAAAGGTGTCGGGACTCAAAGATGATGCGCGGATGTTTGCTTCCGATCTCTCGAGTGAGGAGCGGCGCGCCTACAAGGGCATTCTTTCATTCCTTACCTTTCTCGACTCTATCCAAACGGTAAATTTGCCTCACTTTGCGGACTATGTGACGAGTCCCGAGGTAAAGCTTATTCTTTCCATTCAGGCGTATCAGGAAGCGATTCATTCGCAGTCCTACGCGACGATTCTTGAGTCGGTGGTGGAAAGTCGCGATCGGGATGAGATTTACTATTTCTGGCGGACAGACGAAACGCTCCTCGCTCGGAATACGTATATCGGGCAAATATACCAAGACTTTCTCGATGGCCCATCTGATGCGAACTTTTTCCGCGGAATTGTGGCGAATTTTCTTTTGGAGTCACTCTACTTCTACAATGGCTTTGCTTTTTTCGATACGCTCGTCGATCATATGAAGATGCTTGCGACCGGTCGAATGATCGCCTACATTCGCCGCGACGAGCTGACACATGTGACGATATTTTCCAATATCATTCGTGAAATCAAGAAGGAGTTTCCGAAACTCTACGACGAAAAGCTCATTCGCGAGATGACGACGATTGCGGTAGAACAGGAAATCACGTGGGGGAAGCATATTTTGGGTGATCGTATCCCCGGGATCAATGGCGCGCAAACTGAAGAGTATACGCGCTGGCTCGCAAATAGTCGTCTTGCTCTCCTTGGGATTGCGCCGCTCTATCCCGAGGCGGTTTCGAATCCCTATAAGCATCTCGATCGCCTCCAAAATGTGAACAATGACAAGGGCAACTTCTTTGAAACGACAGTCGTCAACTACACCCAATCGAGCAGTTTGAATGGGAGTTGGGATTTTTAGCTTGCGAGTCTCGCGGGATCGCCGCGATACGGACTGCCCCCCTTGCTTCCGTAAGGATACCTTGCAACTTTTGGTGCCGATGGAGGGAGTTGAACCCACACGCCCGAAGGCACATGGTCCTAAACCATGCGTGTCTGCCAGTTTCACCACATCGGCATATTTTGATAAAGGACGAATCTCCATTTGAATCGGGAGATCGAGGAGCTACACCGGGCTAAAACCGGAATCGTCGGAAGCAGGTGTGAGAAAAGACTTGATGCGGTCGGCTTCTTGCTTCAGAGCGCCGGACTCTTCGTATTCGCCGTGATGGCGAGTATCGTCGCCGTAAGTTTCTTTTTTTTGGTCGAGGTGGAAACTTACGTCGAGATCTTCGCCGTGGAGCTTCACATACATATGGAAACGCGGATAGCCCGCCGCCGCAAGCGGGCGGATAAAGCTCATTTCGTGGCCATCCTTGCGCTGGAAAATATACCCCGCGCGCCGGAGGAGATTGACGGGATTGTCGGAAATGTCGTTGATGATGAATTTCATTCTGTCGGGGCACTGGGAATTGAACCCAGTCTACACCCACCCGAAGGGTGCGTACTACCGGTATACGATGCCCCGTTCCAGCTATCAGCTTATTCCACCCAGTGTTTGCGCTTTACTGTGCGGTCGTCTGTTTCGCGCTTTTCTTCTATTGTTTTCTTGGCGAGTTCGCGGAGATGGTTCAGATCTTCTTTTTCGAGTATGGAGGCGCGCTCAAGAAGTGACTCTTTTGTATTCTTTGCCGGATCCTCGATTACTTCGGCGAGGAGGCAGTCGAGAATGGCGCCGATCTTTGGTCCTGGCGGTATCGCGAGCGTCTGCATTAGCTCATTTCCGTGTATCGCGAGCATTTTAACGGAGATGGGATCGTGCGAGACCGTGTCGATCATATACTCCAGATGCCGGAGTTTGTAGGGCTTTGCTTTGGGAGTGCCGGATCCCAGGCGGTCGCCGATCCGAATATCCATTAAGTCCCGCATATTTTCGAGCCCGACTCTCTGGATGAGTCGGCGGACGGACGCGGCAGTCACTTCTCCTACATTATAGTAAAAGAGATGATTGTCAACGAGGAGCGTTGCCGTTTCGACTATTTTTGTCGGGAACCGGAGGCGTTCGAGGATTTTTCGTGTCATTCGAGCGCCGACATGATCGTGATTATAGAAAGTGGATTGGTAACCGTTTCCTCGCTTGGTTCGGGGCTTTCCGACATCATGAAGGAGTGCCGCGAGGCGTACCTCGAGTTTTTTTGATGGGCAGGTTTTGAGAGCGCGGAGATTGTGTTCGTAGACGGTGTAGATGTGGTGGAGATTTTGTCCGACGCCGACACCTTCCTCGAGTTCCGGGAGGATGTAGGCAAGGAGACGCGTCTTTCGGAGCATATCAATGCCTTCGATAGGACTCTTTGAGAGGATGATTTTGCCGAGCTCGCTCGAAATTCGCTCCATGGAGATGTTTCGGATATTTTCGGCATGTGCCTGAATCGCAACAAAAGTCTCCGGATCTATGGTCCAGTCAGTTTCACTTTGATGTGCATGGAGAGCATTGCTTGTCCCGTCTTCTCGCATAAATGGCTCTTTGGAAAGGAGTGTCGGCGTGCGGAGTTCGGCATAGAAACGGACGGCGCGAAGCATACGGAGGGCATCTTCACCGAATCGATCATTGGGATCACCGACTGCGCGGATGGTTTTGTTGGCGATATCCTGTTGTCCACCAAAGGGATCGATGAGTTGGTTGTTTGCCGAAAGTGCGATCGCGTTTATGGTGAAGTCGCGGCGAGCAAGGTCTTCTTCGATGTTTTGTACAAAGGAAACCCGTGATGGATGGCGATTGTCGTCGTATCCCGATTCGGCGCGATAGGTGGTGACTTCAAT
>CAZJZN010000011.1:0-9051 GCA_964550545.1 uncultured Bdellovibrionales bacterium | reverse complement strand
ACTCCCACGGTACCGAAGACGTTTTCGTAGAAGCTTTCGGGAAATATCTTCTGGATTTCCTCGGGGCAGGCATTGGTGGTGATGTCCCAGTCCCTGGGTGCTCTTCCGAGAATGAGGTCGCGGACGCACCCGCCAACGATGAATGCCTCAAAACCCGCCTTTTCCAAGGCGGAAAGGGTTTCAATGACGGGAGCGGGAATGTTCTGTAACTCTTCATTCATAGGATACGGCTATTATACCAACAAAACTCCGAAATGCGTCGGAGTTTTGTGTTTTTTTCTCTGGAAACTATTCTTTTGTATGAGGGAGATTACAAAGTTCGACGTTTTTCTTCGATGGTGAAGGAGAGGAGTGTGTCGCCGGCTTTAATCTTGATGGGGGTTTCGATGGTGAGACCGCATTCATTGCCGCTCCCTACTTCGTCGGTCGGCTTTTTGTTCTGTTGGAGCATTGCGAGGCGTCCCGTGCCGATGATTTCCTCGTCGCGTTTGATTTCAATCTGGGATCCTTTGGCTATTTTCCCGTTATTTACGCGTCCGCCGACGATCATATCGTGTTTTCCGGTTTTGAAAACGGCGAGGACGGAGAGGGCACCCAAGTCGGTGCGGATCACTTCTGGCGGAAGGAGGGCGGAGAGCCGTTCTTTGACGTATTCGATGAGCTTATAGATGATATTGAAGCTCTGTATATCTACCTTTGCCGCTTCCGCCATACGACTCGCGACAGGGGTGGGGTGCACATTGAAGCCTACAATGATAGCGCCGGCGCTTTCCGCCATTTTGACGTCGGATTCGGTGATGGCGCCGACTCCCTGAGAGACGATGTCGAGTGCGATTTCATCGGAGTGTATGGTGCCAAAGATTTGATCGAGCGCCTCGAGAGAGCCATGAACATCCGCCTTGACCACGAGCGGGAATTGTCTTATGCCATCTTCCTGGATGGTTTGAAGCCCTTTTTTTCCGGAAGCGCCGATCATTCGCTCTCGAGACTTGAGTCGGGCGGCGATTTTCCCACTCACCACCTGTACAACGTCATTGGTATTGGGCGCTGAGTTGAGTCCGTATATCTGGGCGGGAGTCGATGGTGAGGCGGTGACGATGCTTTTTCCGGCGAAATCTTCGAGTCGACGGATGCGACCGTGACAAGCGCCGACAGTGATGTCGTGTCCGACCTTGAGGGTACCGGTTTTGACAAGCGCAACGGCGACAGGTCCCTTTTGCGGGTGGAGATGGGATTCGAGGACGATAGCGAGTCCGTCGCGCTTTGCATCGCTCCGGAAATCGCCGATTTCCGCGACGAGGAGGATGTTTTCGAGGAGCTTATCGATATTTTTCCCTTGTTTGGCGCTTATCTCAACCGTTGGAACGTTTCCGCCCCATTCTTCAATCAAGATACCGTGATCGGCGAGTTCTTGTTTGACGCGCGGAATATTTGCTTCGGGTTTGTCGACTTTGTTGATGGCGACGATTGTGGGTAGTCCGTGTTCTTTGAGATAGGAGATGACCTCTTTGGTCTGAGGGCGAACGCCGTCGTCCGCGGCGACGACGAGAATAGCGATATCGGCGAGAGCGACGCCGCGCTCGCGCATAGAGGAGAAAGCTTCGTGTCCGGGTGTATCGATAAAGGTGATAAGTTTGCCGCGCTTTTTGACTTGGTAGGCGCTCATCGCCTGAGTGATACCTCCCGCTTCTTTTCCGGCAACATTGGTTTTTCGGATCGTGTCGAGGAGCGTGGTTTTCCCGTGATCGACGTGTCCTAAGATAGTAACTACCGCCGGACGCTCGTCGAGAGTTTTTCCGGATGTTTTTTCCTGAGCGCACACTTCGAGGAGGCGCTCGAGGGTAAAGGATCCACTCTCATCGGTTTCAAGGTCTTCTTCAGTTTCGAAGCCAAGATCTTGGGCGATGATGCTTGCGGTCTCAAAGTCTATTTCCTCGTTGATAGTGGCGAGGATTTTGTTTTTCATGAGCTCCATAATGACCGCGGAAACCGGCATACCAAAAATCTCCGCGAGGCGTTTCACGCTTACCGAAGAAGGAATTTTGACAATTTTTCGCTCCGCGCTGATTTGTGGGGATTCGTTCATAAAGTGAGGAAAAGCTTTTCTCCGCTGATTGGCGGGAAAAGTACCCGTTTCAAATATGTATCAATAAACGTACTGCAAGAAGGCGAAAGAAAACGTTGAGCTGTCGGGTGGATTTTGTCTACGCTTTTGGGGTATTGGTAGTGGAGTTCGTCGTTTTTGTCTGGGGTTCTCGGGGGGTTTGAGCGATATCGATAGCTCGCTTTTCCTCCGCAGTCAACGGAAAATCCTGTGGCTGTCCGTGGACGACGGGTTTGGCGTAGACGCGTGCCGATTCTCGAGAAAGAAGGGAGGAGATAACGATGCCGGTGCTTTTGCCGTCGAGGAGGGCAATACTCCAACTCTGATTGCTTCCCGTGTCTTGAAACGGATTGAATCGTACGATACCGACCTTGTGAATGCCGATCGTCGCGAGGGCGCGAATATTTTCGGAAATCTCAAAAAGTTCTTGAATCTCGGTATCAATGGTGCCGATTTCTTGATCGTGACGGAGAATAACCGCCTCGAGATCCGCGCCGCTTTTTCCCTTGAGGAACATTTTCTGCCGTTCCTCGAGCTCTCGTGTCTTTCGGAACAGTCTCCCTATGAGGAAAGCCCCTGTTGTAAAAAGAAAAAAGAGTGCCACCGTTCCTCCGAGAAAGAGGAATGGCGTCGGCGAAAAACCTATGTTCTGCATAGAGGAGCGGGTATTCTTTCCGCTTCCCTACTCTAAACTCTTTTTGCGGCTCTGTAAAGCTCCAAAATTGTTTTTTTGCCTTCTTTTGCGGTGTTTATTGAACGAAGTTCGAACTTTCTTTGAAAACAATCCCAACTAAGGAAGCCAGCCCCGCCGTTGCGACCCGCTGAAGCGGGATCGCTGCACCCCAGAAAAACTGCCTTTGCATTCCGGATTTGCGCGCGCCCGAATTTTTCTTCCAAAAAGGAAAAGCCAGTTTTTCTGGGTTGCTCTGCTCTTTGGAGCAGAACGGCGGGGCTGTCTGCTGTTGGACGACGCTACAGACGGAGAAAACAAGCTTGTGGCTATTTTATCATATCTATTGGTATTTCGTTTACTTCTTTCTCCGTCTGAGCGTCGGTCTCATTTCGGGGTTTGGTGGTAACTCTATGGTCTGTGACTTCGGTGACACTGGTTGCAGTATCCTCTCAAGTGGTTTGTGCAAAGCACAAGAAAAATACATTGTAGTTTTTACATAAAAAATGGGCGTGGAGATTTCTCTCTCACGCCCAGAAGTTTCTAACTTGTTCGAATCCTACTTGTTGCGAAGCCGTTCGATCAGCAGATCACGAGCGGCGTATACCGCACGAGTCTGTCTGGCCGCGTAGCTCTTCACGTTGTCGTTGACACCGTTCAGTTTGTCCGGATGGACGTGTCGCAGTTGCATGGCGGCCCACTGCTTGATCTCCTGCTCCGTTTTGAAGAACGAGGAGTCCAGCATCTGGAGCACCCCCTCCGCATCCTTCACGGTCTTGACCTCGATCTCGTCGGTCGGTGGTTGCCAGTCGGCGGGAGGTGAAGTCATCTTGCCGCTTGAGAGGTCGCGCAGGAACTTCGTGCCGTCGAAACCCTTCAGGTGGTCGTCGATGTTGCTGAGCCACATGTCCACGAAGTGGGCATCGTTGGCACTGCTGCCTTGAAGGATTTCCTGCAGATAGTTGAATTCGCTCCGCAGGAGCACTTCAGGTCGCGACATGCCAGCGCCACCGCCACGCCCTTCGAAGTAGGACATGTTGGTGTGGATCGGGAACAGCGCTTGGTAGCTCACGCAGCCGTCGTGGTGGCGATAGCCGTACACGATGATTGCGGGAACCCAGACACCATCCTTCACGACGGTCCTGTGCTCGCTTTCCTTGCCCCACTGGCCGACATAGACCATCACCTCGTCACCGACGTTGAAATGGTCATGTGGCCGCAGGCTCATCAGGTAGGGCTTCTCGGGAGACCCCTTCTTGAAGTGCTGCAGGAGCTTAATGCCCTCGCGCACCTTTTCGCGCTTGGCGATCAGGTTCTCCACTTCTTCTTCGAGGCGTTGCACCTCTTCCGCGATCTTGGTCTCGGTCTTGCATTGAAGCAAGCACGGCGTGTTGAACCGCGTTTCGGGCGAAGCGCCGCCGAGCAGGCCGCACGAGGTGGTGATCATGAACTGATACCGCCCCGTGCCACCGCTGTGGTGCTTGCACCAGCCGCAGATGTTGAACGTCGTAGAGTCGCCTTCACGCGCTTTGCTTGCCGCATCGAGTGGCTCAGGGTCTTTCGACCAGCTGTCGCTCGGAACACCGATCTCGGTGATGGTGGGGTTCTGGAACTCCTTGGCCATCTCCTTGATGTCGTCGCCCGATTTGCCGCGGAGCAGGTTCTGCTGCTCCTTGAGCTTGCCGATGCTGCCAGTCAGGGACTGCTCGTAGTCGCGGGCGCTCGAGATGAGACGCGCGATGTTCTTGCTGCCCAGATGCGACACGTCCATCCAGTTGTCGACACCACGCAGGGTGTACTGAGGATAGGAAAACACGTCGCCGAATGTCAGGGCCGTTGCGGGCACCTGCGCCGTTGTCGTCAGTTCGTTTGTCATGGAACAACCTCCTATTTGTGGCTTATGTGCTCATACAGCACGTAGAAAGCCACCGGGTTCACGTAGATAGGCCCATCCCATCTACTCGCGTGAGTATACCAAAAAGTCCACTCTATGTCAAGTGGACCGACCTTGGTAACTCTTTGACTAATATCCGATCTCCTTTTTTATGCTAGAAAGATAGCTTTCAGCTCTCGTTTTTAAGTCTTTCATTGAATTGTTTGATTTTTCTAGAAACACCTGAAAATATTTGTCTGCGAGAGATAAGTTTTTGTTTTTCACTATACTAACGAAGCCAAGCCAATAGTACAATTGAGGTTTGTCAAATTTCGTTAGCAAATCCTCATTGAACTTAATTACCTCCTGCGCAGTTATTTCCTCTCCGCCATAGCTTTTTTCCTTGAGCTTTTCACAAGATTGCAGCGCGTCA
Organism: uncultured Bdellovibrionales bacterium; assembly: GCA_964550545.1. Lineage (GTDB taxonomy): Bacteria > Patescibacteriota > Minisyncoccia > Moranbacterales > UBA1568. The sequence goes on along the minus strand of CAZJZN010000011.1, from coordinate 3,971 downwards.
TCATATTGTTCCAACCAGAAATGTAGAAACGCTCTACTATACAACCAGTGATAGGCACCGCTCGGCGCTCGCTGCTTTGCTTCTTTTATTGTAGCTAGTGCGGTTTGCGGATTACCACTGCCGCTACCAAATTCAACAATTGCTTTTTTTAACAACGCTCCATAATTATTTTGATTATATTGAAGCGATTTTTTTACGCTCTCTATGTATGCGTTTCCTGTTGAAGGATTGAAAATTTCAAAACTTGCTTTTTGATCATATTCCAACGAAAGCAGGTTTTTGAGTATTTCTACGCGGATGGGATATTGTTGACCACCTTGTATTGCATTCAATAATGACTCGTGCAAGTTAATGGCGGTGTTAAAATCTCCGGAAAGTAAAGCGGCACGGCCTGTTATGTAATCAAGCGCAGCGACTGCTTGATTGGCTCTAAATTCGAAAATTTCAAACTGTAAATGTTCCTCGAAAGTTATTGTGTTTGGCAGCAATTGATCAAATTCTTTCCGGAGAAGCACTTTTTGAACTTCTTGAATCGGCTTATGGACGACGATCCCTCGTAGTGAAAATAAATATTTCTCACTGGCAAGAGCATTTTTCCTTTTTTTAATAGAACCCCAAATGCAAAAGTGGGCTCGCGTCTTTTTTAGAACTTTTTGAGCGTCATCCACTGTTTCAACTTTTTCCGATTGATGATTTTCAAGAACTAAAACATCAAATGGCAAATTTAGTTCATTGATTTTAGCTTTGAAAGGGGCAAGGAAATCTTTTTTGAAAAATTTGTAAACTTCTAAATCTTCAACCTGAATAGCAATGGCGACTCCCAGCCGCGACCGCGATCTTTTGGGATATTTCCAGACATGGAAAGCCCATCCAATAACAATAATCGTGCCGAGTATAAATATTCCGATGCCGTATTTTTTAAACGAAATTTCACCAGTCGGTATTAACTTGTAGATCAGCAGAGAAGCTATCACGAGCAGTAAAAATGCTGACAATAAACCATACCACTTATGGAAGTGGTGTGTTGCAATTTCATATATTTTTTTGATAAACCAGCTATCTTCCATATTTTATTTCAAAAGCTGGTCGCTACTAACACCTAAAGCATCGGCAATTTTTGCGATTGTCTCAAGTGTGGGATTTTGTTTTCCGGCTTCAAGATTACTGATATATCCTCTATCAATCTGGGTGGCTCGGTGTATGTCTCCTTGAGACAATCCTCTCGATTCCCGAATCTTTTTCATATTTCTCGCAAATCGTTGTATCTCGCCGTCTTTCATATGTTGAAAAGTATTTAGTATTGCTACTGTATCATTTTATTGTGTTTAATCGCAATAATGTGATATATTACATATGCGTCTAAAGAGAACTCAACAGCAGACAGCCCCGCCGTTCTGCTCCAAAGAGCAGAGCAACCCAGAAAAACTGGCTTTTCCTTTTTGGAAGAAAAATTCGGGCGCGCGCAAATCCGGAATGCAAAGGCAGTTTTTCTGGGGTGCAGCGATCCCGCTTCAGCGGGTCGCAACGGCGGGGCTGGCTTCCTTAGTTGGGATTGTTTTCAAAGAAAGTTCGAACTTCGTTCAATAAACACCGCAAAAATTCGGAATTCAAAATTGGAGAAGAAAGAGAGTCGGCGCGGAGCGCCGTCTGTTCCGAATTCCCCCCGCGAAATCCCCAATCTGAGAGGATGCGCCACGCGGAGCGGGGCTCCTCGTTTGCCAATGCACTTATGAATGATCACACCAGAAAATTCTTCATCTACACTCGCAAATCAACCGATACGGAAGATCGGCAAGTCAGAAGCATTTCGGATCAACTGGCCGAACTCAAAGAGTTAGCGGTGAAAGAACAAATTGAAGTTGTTGATATATTCGTGGAAAAGCAAACCGCCAAAGTCCCTGGTCGGCCGGTGTTTAATGAAATGCTTCTGCGTATCGAGCAAAATGAGGCAAGCGGAATTTTAGCCTGGCATCCTGATCGTTTGGCTCGTAACTCTGTAGACGGAGGCAAGATCATCTATTTGCTCGATACGGGAAAGATCACTGAGCTTAAGTTTCCCACTTTCTGGTGTGATCCGACACCGCAAGGCAAATTCATGCTCTCCATCGCTTTTTCTCAATCCAAGTATTATGTGGATAATTTAAGCGAAAACATCAAGCGCGGACACAGAAACAAAGTGAAAGACGGTATCTGGCCTCAAATGGCTCCTCTTGGGTATGTCAACGTCAAAGGAGCAGGTATTGCGCCTCATCCAGAACTTGCTCCTCTTATACGCAAGACATTTGAGGCCTATGCCACAGGCAACTTCACTTTGCGAGCCGTCCGCGAGAAATTTAACGCGCTTGGGTTAAAAGGAAAAAGCGATGGAGCCCTTGCGGTGTCGAACTATCAGAAAATACTCAAAAATCCAATCTACTGCGGACTCATCCGCTATAACGGAGAGATTTTTGAGGGCAAGCACGAACCGATTATTTCAAAGAAACTTTTTGATCTCTGTCAGGAAGTGATGCTGCGGAAGAGCAAGCCAAAGGGGAAGGGGTTGAAAACATATTTGTATCGAGGATTTTTCCGTTGCGGAGAATGTAGTTGCTTCATTACCACCGAAACCCAGAAAGGGCATAACTATTTGCGGTGTACCAAACGGAAAAATCCTTGTGAGCAGAAGTATGTAAGGGAAGAAATCATCACTTTCCAGATCAAAGAGGAAATTCAAAAAGTTTCTTTGCCAGCCGCTTGGACAAAATGGATGCTTGCCGAGAATGAGAAAGATCGGCAATTAGAAAATCAATCAAGCGAGCTTTTTGCTCAAAAAACAAAAAATGAAATTTCTCTTTTGGATTCCAAAATTGAGAAGCTGATGAATCTGTATCTGGAAAATGCACTTTCATTGGAAGAATATCGTGAGGCAAAAAACAAACTCGTCAATCAAAAACAGCTTCTCAAAGAGAAATTGCAAGCTTTTGAGCAAAAAACGAATAATCGGTTCGAACTGACAGAAAACTTCCTGAAACTCAATCTGGAAGCCAAGGAATTGGCAAACGAAAGAACAGACGAAGAAAATCTTCATTTGTTTAAAAAAGTCGGTTCGAACTTTAAAATCAAAGACCGAACCGTCTTTTTTGAGCCACGCTCTGCGTGGCGAACCCTTTCAGATTCAGGATTTTTTGGGGGGAATTCGGAACAGACGGCGCTCCGCGCCGACTCTCTTTCTTCTCCAATTTTGAATTCCGAATTTTTGCGGAGAGAGAGGGATTCGAACCCTCGATACCTTGCGGTATACTCGCTTTCCAAGCGAGCGCACTCGGCCACTATGCGACCTCTCCGTTATCGGGAAGACGCAAAATCTTGCGTCTCTACATTCTGGCTTATTTGTTGACGTAGCATTTCTGTTGTACAATGCGAGTGTTCTTTTTGCAAGAAAGTATACTTTTTCTCTCGGGCGTTATGGGTACTATGCTTACGAATTCTTTTGTGAAGCCGGAGGATGTTTTGGATCAGCTTGATATGGTTGCGAATGCTTCGGTTGCGGACTTCGGTTGCGGGTCGGGGTTTTTTTCGCTCGCATTTGCGCAAGCGGTTGGGGAAAGGGGCACAGTCTATGCGTTCGATATCCTTCCTTCTTCGCTTGAAGCGGTGTCGAGTCGCGCTAAGGCGCTTGGGCTCAAGAATGTCATTGCAAAACGCGTGAATCTTGAGCGCGAAGGCGGATCGGGTCTTCCGGACAAGAGTCTCGATTGGGTGATCCTGAAGGATGTGCTTTTCCAAAACAAGAGCAAGGAAACAATGCTCTGGGAGGCGTATCGCGTGCTGAAGCCGGGCGGATTCCTCTTTATTATGGAATGGAATGAAACGGAAGCATCGTTTGGTCCGGAGATATCGCTTCGGATTTCTCGGAAAAAACTCATCGAAATGCTTGAAGAGCGCGGGTTTTCTCCGGTCAAGGATATTGCGGCGGGGGATTATCATTATGC
>CAZJZN010000010.1:2059-24459 GCA_964550545.1 uncultured Bdellovibrionales bacterium | reverse complement strand
ATGTCGATCGAGCCATTGAAATTTTCAAAGAAAAGAATCTGACCTTCGAAGAAGATGGCGCGCTCTGGCTCAGGACGACCGAGCGTGGTGACGATAAGGATCGTGTCCTTGTGAAGCGTGGCGGGGAGAAAACATATTTCGCTTCCGACTGCGGCTACATTCTCCACAAGAAAGAACGCGGCTTCGAAAGTATCATCGAGATCTGGGGCGCGGATCATCATGGCTATGTCGCGCGGTTTCGCGCGGCGGCGGCGGCGCTTGGATTTTCCAAGGAGTGTGTGAAGTTCATTCTCGTTCAATTGGTGCGCCTCGTGAAAAACGGCGAAGAGGTGCGGATGAGCAAGCGCGCGGGGAATGTCGTTTCGGTTGATGAGCTTCTTGATACGATTCCGGCGGATGTCGCGCGGTTCTTTTTCCTTCTCTACTCGTCGGACACCCATATGAATTTCGACTTGGGACTTGCGGAGGAACGGAGTCAAAAGAATCCCGTTTTTTATGTTCAATATGCTCATGCGCGGATGGCAAGTATACTTCGGAAGGCCGGGGAGAATGGAGAATGGGGAATAGGGAATGAGGGATGGGGATCGGGAAACGAAGGACAGAGAACAGGGAACAATGAGCAAGGAGCAGGGAGCAAGGAGCAGGGAGTGGGAAATAGGTATGTGTTCGGAAATCCGAAGGAGTTTTTGTTGATTCGGCATTTGGCGAAGTTTCCGGAGGTGGTCAAGGGTGCCTCGGAGAGTCTCGCGGCGCACGCGCTTCCGCAGTACGCGATTCGTCTCGCGGATGTGTTCCACTCGTTCTACGATGAGTGCACCGTGATTGATCCTGGTAATATGGAAACGACGCATTCGCGCCTGGCGCTCGTCCGCGCGACGAAGACCGTGCTCGCCGAAACCTTCCGCCTCCTCGGCATCTCCGCACCGGAAAGGATGTAAAAACGCTCCTCGTTATTTAATGAGGAGCGCTTGCCCGTGCCTTGATTTATTCACCCAATCTCTTCGGTTGAGATCCACTTTTCTCCAGAATAAAAGCCGATAAATTTTATTTCGAGAAAGGTTCCACTGGTCCCATCGTCGAACTGTCGAGTTTTTTCGATTGCTCGGAACTGTTGATTGTACCTTCTCAATTCGTCTCCATGCGAAATCCGAATTATTCCTGAAGTGATGAGGTAGGCTATTTCATTTAAAAAAGAACCAAGTCTTTCTTCCATGAATTTTTCTGCGCAGAGCTCGGTTCCTCCAAGACCCAAGAAACCTTTGGTATGGGCGCATGGATCGCCATCCTCATCTCGGTAGGGAAGTATGATCCATGGGAATTCCAACGAGGAAAAATCTTCTGGAACCTTCCCACCAATATCGTGCGTTTTTGGTCCTGGTGATTGAACTCGCTTTACTTGCTTTGTCACGCTTGCCATGGAACGGACTCCTAACATTGGAAAAAGACCTTCTCCTTTATATAGCACATTCTTTGGTGTGTCAAAGGATTTCTATCTTTTTGGAGGATTTTTTGACGTTGATTTGTATTTTTCAGTGGTTTATATAAGAATTGAAATATAAATATAAATATATGCTTTTCGTTAAAGAAAATTCGAGTCTCGACAATCGTGTGGGACGATTCGGCATCGCGATATTTTTCGCGGTCGTCGTCTACTTTTTGATCGGTATTATCGACGATATCTCGCGATTTTTGGAATAAAGTATATGAAAACCACGTTTCTTCTTATTCGTCATGGGGAGGCGGAGCACAATATGGAGCGTACGGTGAGCTCATTTCCCGAGAAGCGAGAGCGACACTTGACGACGCATGGGCGAGAGCAAATCGAGACACTCGCAAAGGAGCTGAAAGAACGACAAGAGCCCGTGTCGGTTATTTTCCATTCCCCGCTCGCGCGGACGCGCGAAACAGCGGGGATTCTCGGGAGAAATCTCGGCGTTTCGCTTCGCGAGGATGCTCGTTTGTGTGAGACGTGTTTCGGCGTTTTTAACGAGGGAACGATTGCGGACTTTCATACACGATATCCCAAGAAAACGGATCGGATTCATACCGATGGATTGGACGGTGTCGAGAGTTTCGAAGATGAGCGGACGCGCGCCGACTCGTTTGTGCGGGACGCGATTGCCGAGTACGACGGGAAAACAATCATCGCCGTCTCCCATGCCGATACGATCCAGACGCTCTACGGTGTCTTGAAACGGCTCTCGCTCGAAGAGACGCTTTCATTCGAAAAGGGAGTCTGTCCTCAGACGGGTGAAATGATTCGGGTTGAGGTGGGAGGATAAGTGATTTTCCGAAAAAAATAAAAAGCCCGTCGCGATGTTTCGCGGCGGGCGGTTTTTTTGAGTCTAGGAGGTGAGACGAGTTTTTACTTTCCCGTTGGAGAGTACGGTGAGAGGAACCTCCTTCATTTGTCTCGAGCTATCGGGACATGATGCCGAAACGACTCGAACTCTTCGATGTTCAGGAAGAGGTTTTTGTTTCGGGACTTCAGAGCGCGTCGCTTGTTTCTGGATCACCTCGTCACCTTCGTTTTGCGCTTGATGGGCGGAAGGCTTTTGATATCTGGCGTTTTCCTTCGCGGTATTCGCCGCGGATGCGCGGACGATGTCTCCCATTCATAGTTTTCAGCAGGATCGTGGTGTAAAAAATAGTGAGAGTCGGCGAAAGTTTTTTCACTGATTCACCTCTTGGTTGGATGAAATTTTCAAAAACAAAAAAAGCGCTCGGATTTTACTCGGAGGTTTTGATGGCAATGACAATCGAGATCGTGGGGTTATCTTGGAGAGTCGAACATTGATGAGTTTCTTTTTTAAGAGCTTCATGTTCGATGCGCTCATTTTTTCTAGCGCGATTCAAGAATCGTTGCTTGAGATTGTTGGCGAGTCGACACGCATTCATGGCGAGCCCCTTTTCGGTTTGGGTGTTGTTAAAGAATACTGTCATTCTACAAAATTTTTTGGGTTTGTAAAGTGGCGAGTTGCTCTTTTGGGATGAATTTGATACGATCCCGGTATCGGCAGTGATGAGGCGATCACCTCGGAGCTTCGGGAAGAGCGTTCAATGGTTTTTTATTGAACCGGTAGACCCCGACGGGCGAGCCCGTAATAGCGAAATGAAGTCTCGACTTTTTGCTCCGGCGACGAGTCGGGAGAAGCAAGGTGGTACCACGTCTCGAGCATCCGGACGTCCTTGGCGCATATTTTGTGTCGAGGATTTTTTGTTTTTTATGCAATCCCTATGTTTAAAAAAGTTGAGACAAAGATGAATGCGCCACAGATGGAGGAGGCGATTCTGGAATTGTGGGAGAAGGAGAAAATTTTTGAGAGGTCGGTTTCCGGTCGTGAGGGAGCCAAACGGTACAGTTTTTATGACGGGCCGCCCTTTGCGACGGGGACGCCGCACTACGGGCATATTGTCGCGAGCGTGATGAAGGACGTGGTGCCGCGGTATTGGACGATGCGCGGGTTTCAGGTGGAGCGGAAATGGGGGTGGGACTGCCATGGACTTCCGATTGAAAACATCGCCGAGAAGGCGCTCGGCATCACGCGCAAAAAAGATATCGAGGCGATGGGTGTTCAGAAGTTCAATGACTTCTGCCGATCGACCGTGCTTCAATATGTGGATGAATGGAAAAAGGTGATTCGTCGCGTCGGGCGGTGGGCGGATATGGAACATTCGTACAAGACGATGGATCGGGATTTTATGGAGTCTGTTTGGTGGGTATTCAAAGAGCTGTGGGACAAGGGGCTTATCTATGAAAGCTATCGCTCGATGCATATTTGCCCCCGGTGCGAGACGACGCTTTCGCAATCGGAAGTTGCCGAGGGGTACAAGGATGTGAAGGACTTATCGGTTGTGGCAAAGTTCGAATTGACAGACAACAGACAACAGACAACAGACAACAGGGAGCAGGGAGCAGGAGAGGGAGGGAAAACATATATTCTTGCGTGGACGACGACGCCGTGGACATTGCCTGGGAATGTGGCGCTTGCAATACACCGAGATACGGTGTATTGCGAAATTAAAAATGAAAAATTAAAAATTAAAAATGAAGAGGAATATTCAAAAATAAAACAGGGAGAGGCATATGTTCTCGCAAAGGACCGATTGGAAATTCTTGGTGATGAAACGTATGAGGTAGTGAGAGAATTCAAGGGCTCCGAGCTTCTTGGGAAATACTACAAACCCTTGTTTGATTGTTATTCCAAAGATGAGAAACTTCCGAATTGCGAGAATGGCTGGAAAATATATGCGGCGGAGTTTGTGAATACGGAGGAGGGGACGGGTATTGTGCATATCGCGCCGGCATTTGGGGAAGACGATATGGAGCTTGGGAAGAAAGAAAACCTGCCATTTGTTCAGCATGTGAATATGGATGGGACGGTGAGGGCGGAAGTGGGCGAGGGGCTTGGCGGGCTTTCGGTGAAGCCCTCGGAAAATCCCCAGGCAACGGATGTGGAAATCATCAAGTATCTCGCAAAGAAAAATCTGCTGTTCTCAAAAGAAAAGTACGAGCATAGCTATCCGCACTGCTGGCGGTGCGATACCCCGCTCCTCAACTACGCGACGAGCTCGTGGTTCGTGAAAGTTTCAGCGATCAAAGAAAACGCGCTCGAATATGCGAAAGACATCGAGTGGGTGCCGACACATATCAAAGAAGGGCGGTTTGGAAAATGGCTCGAAGGCGCGCGGGACTGGTCGATCAGTCGTCAGCGGTATTGGGCGAGCGTGATGCCGATATGGAAATGCGAGTGCGGGGAAATGCGGGTTTTTGGATCGGTGAAGGAATTGGAAGGGGCGAGCGGGAAAGAAGTTCCTGATTTGCACAAACACATCGTGGATGAGATCACGGTACCGTGTGAACAATGCGATGGCGTGATGCGGCGCGTGCCGGATGTGCTCGATACGTGGTTTGATTCGGGCTCGATGCCGTATGCGCAGGCGCACTACCCATTTGAGAACGCGGAAAAATTCGACGCGGGATTTCCGGCGCAGTTTATCGCCGAGGGCATCGATCAGACGCGCGCGTGGTTCTATTACCTTCATATAATTGCGACGGCGCTCAAGCGGAAATCGGCGTTTCATCATGTGATCGTAAACGGCATCGTCCTCGCCGAGGATGGCAAGAAAATGTCAAAGAAGCTCAAGAATTATCCCGACCCGATGCTCCTCTTTGATAAATACGGCGCGGATGCCGTGCGACTCTATCTCCTCGGATCGCCGGTCGTCGCGGCGGAAAATCTGAATTTTTCGGAAAAGGAAATTTCCGAGTTGGAACGGAATGTGTTTCGAATGCTCTGGAATTCGTATTCGTTCTTTACACTCTACGCGAATGTGGATAAATGGGAGCCAAAAGTCGAAAGTCGAAAGTCGAAAGTCGAAAGTTCAATTTTGGATCGGTGGATTGTGTCTGAATTGCAATTGTTGATACGAGAGGTGAATAGGGCAATGGAAACATATGAACTCAATCGTGCCGCGCGCGTGTTTGCGCCGTTTATCGATCATCTTTCCAATTGGTATATTCGACGAAATAGAAAACGATTCTGGAAAAATGAAAATGATAGCGATAAGAATGTCGCCTACCAAACGCTCTACGATGTGCTTCTCACGCTCTCGAAACTGATGGCGCCCTTTACTCCCTTCATTGCTGAGGAGATGTATCGAAACCTTTCCCTTCGTCATTCCCGAGAAATCGGGAATCCAGATGCTCCCGAATCTATTCATCTTACGGACTTTCCGGTTGCGGACGAGATTTTTATTGATGAGAATTTGAATGATGAGATGAGAAAGGCAAGGGAAACTGTGAGAAAGGGTCTACAGCGACGAGCTGATGACGGTATTAAAGTTCGTCAACCTTTACAGGTGCTGAGTATAAAATACGATGTGCTAGAGGATTTGTTGGATATTATCAAAGAGGAGGTGAACGTTAAAAATATCGTAGTGAATAAGGAACAGGAAAGCAACGTTGTCCTCGATACAAATATCACTCCCGAGCTTCGGCTCGAAGGCGAAGCGCGGGAAATCATTCGCGCGATACAAGAAGGACGGAAGAAAGCGGGCTTCAATGTGGAAGACCGGATTGCGTTGGGATATTCCGGAAAGGAAAAAGTGTTCGAACTCTTTGGCGACATGATCGCCCATGAAGTCCTCGCGACAGAGGTGGTGTCGAGCGAAGTTGCCGAGGCGGAATATACGGAGGAAACAATGATCGAAGGGGAGAACTTTCATTTTTCATTGAAACGAGTATGAGTCGTGTCATTGTTATTTGCGGGCAAGCCGGGGTGGGGAAGACGACGCTTTCCGAGAAGCTTTCGAAAGAGCTTAATATTTTTTGTCTCCACAAGGATTCGATCAAGGAACGACTCTATGATCTTCTCGGGGGACATTCCCTTGAGGAAAGTCGGAATGCCGGAATGATGTCGATGGAGCTCCTGTTTCACCTTGCCGAAGAGGCGATACGAAATGGCGTCGATGTTATGATTGAGGCGCCTTTCAATCACTCGTCGAATCCGGAGATATTCAAGCGATGGAAGGGTGAATATGGTGTCGATATGAAAGTTATTGTGTGTGATCTCAAGGATGAGACGGAACACAAGCGGAGATTTCACGAGAGAGTCGCTTCCGGAAATCGTCACCACTCTCATCGCGATTTTGACCGAAACTGGGAGCCAAGCAGTTTCGATTATTCGGTGATGCCGGATCCGAAACTCTGTCTCGATATGTCGCAACCGCACGAAGAAAACGTTGATCGAGCACTTCGATTTCTGCGAAATTCTTAATTCCCCATTCTCTTCTCCATGCACCTCTCCACGCCGGCTATTGTTTTGAAGAAGCGCAGTATGGGCGAGACGGGCAGGCGTGTATTTGCCAAAAGTTGGGGAACGCGATAGAACGGTGGGGACAGTGTGAGGGCGAATATCGTGAGGGGAAATCGTAATAAAACCTTCGTTTGCGTAAAAATAAATTGTTAAGAAAAATTTATGTGTGATTTTCTTGCGTGTCCGAGTGACATGGCGGTAATGTTGTGGTTATTTGGGATCTGGTTTTTTGGTGCATCTCTTGCTTTCTTCAAGGTTAAGGACAGAGTTCTGTTGTACGTCATCCTTTCAATTATTACGAACGCAGTTTTTGGCCTTGCTTCTGTGTCTGGAACCCTGGTTTTTCGAATCTATCACATAGAGTGGCTCCAATATTTTTCCGTCTTTATTTGGCCGATTCTTAATATCTTTTTCATTTTCTGGTATGTCCGAACGAAAAAACGGTAGATTTTGGAAGTATGGCGTGATAGCGGTGAGTGTGATAGCGATGGTATGTCTCCCGATACGAAGCACAATATTCTGGGACATTTCTTTCGCCCAGGAAGCGGAAGAAGACTTATCGGAAAACATCATTTCCGAATCGACAACATGGTCGGGGAGTCGAGTCATTGCGGATGAAATAATTGTGGAACGAGGAGCGACGCTCACTGTTTCGAAAGGAACCGTTATTGAATTCAGCAGATTCGGATCGCTTACGGTATTGGGGGCGCTCCGCGTCGAGGGAACGGTTTATAATCCGGTCATCATTCGGAAACGCGAGAGCGAAGGCGAAAGTCGTTACGGTATCGTCGCGCGCGATTCCGGCACGATACGCATTCGGAATGCGGATATATCGGGCGGCGGAAGCGCCGTCAATGCGGTGCCAATCGGCTTTCGCGAATATCCCCGGTGGATTATGACGGCGGAAGCGACATGGTTCTATACCGGTGCCGTCGGCGCGGTGGGAGGCGGGAGCCTCGACATCGAAGGAGTGTATTTTCATAACAACGGACTCGCTATTTTTTCCGATGCGCTCTCGGGAAGCCGGAGTGTCAAGGTATGGCGGTCGAAATTTTCTGATAATACGTTTGATATCGTCGAAAGACGAGGAAGCGGAACGGTTGATGCGCGCTACAATTGGTGGGACAGGGAGGATGGACCCGCGCCATGTCCAACCGTTGAGGACGAAGAGGAAGAGCTTTCCTGTGTCGGGAGCGCGTACGGAAAAGTACTCGGCAGGGTGACGGTTTCGGACTGGGCGAGGGAAGAATTTTTCAAGGATCCGGTGATCATTCTTCCGGGGATTCTCGGTTCGTGGCGCTGGAGCGAGGGGAGTGAACTTGAACTCGATCCGATATTTGGGAGCTTCGACGATCTCATCGAGACGCTCGACACAAACGGCTATACTCGTGACGAGAATCTTTTTACCTTTCCCTATGAGTGGCATGAGAGCAATGTCGAGAGCGCGCTTCTCCTCAAAGCAAAAATCGAGAGCATCCTCGCCGAGAGGAAATGGCCGCGGGTTGATGTGGTCGCACATTCAATGGGCGGGCTCGTCGCGCGGGAATATATCGAGACTCTTGGCGGTGAGGGGAGAGTCGATCAACTGGTGACGCTGGGGACGCCACAAGTGGGATCGCCGAAAAGTTATTTAATGTGGGAAGGGGGAGTTTTTTCCTCTGCCGCGAGGCTCTCTGTTTCAGATTACTTATTGGAAATAATCTTTTCTCACGAAGCCGAAGAAAATAATTACACAAATGTTTTCGACTATATCCGATACGCACCGATTCCTTCGGTGCGGGAACTCCTTCCGACCTATTCATATCTTCGAGATGTGGACTCGGGCGAATTGCGAGTGTATCCGGACATTACGCCGAGAAACCTGTTTCTTGAACGCTTGAACTCGGAAGCGCTTCTCAAAAAGCTCGAGCCGGTGTCTTTCACGGCGATTGTCGGGAAGATGGACGAAGAGACGACGATTGAGACTATTCGCGTTGAAGAGCCTACTGTTCAAATTATGAGCGATCCCGAAGCGATCATTCGCTGGGGGTATGGGGAACCGGATGGATATGAGAGTCTTTTTGGCGATCGAGGACTCGAACTCGGGGAGGGGGATAGCACGGTTCCGCTCGAATCCGCGCGGAGCATTCCCGCTGACGAAATAATTGAAATCAAAAGCAAGCATGGCGACCTTCCATCAAAAAGCGCTACAAAAATTGTCCGGATTCTTCGCGGTGTCGATCCGGTTACGAATATCGTTCCGGGCGCTCCGACCGATACGATTTTTGTTGTTCTTGTTTTTTCACCCATCGATATTCAGGTGGTATCGCCGAGCGGGAAACGTATCGGAAAGAATTTTGAGACGAGTGGAATATATCGGGAAATCCCCGGCGCCTACTATACCGGCTTCGACACGAAGAGTGAATTTCTGACCATTCGAAATCCCGAACCGGGAGCCTATACCATTCTCACCCAAGGAACCGGATCGGGAGACTACCGTATCGAAGCCTCGCTCATACAGGAAGATGAAAACGGCGACGGAAAAGAATCTACTGTTTCGCTTATGGGAAATGCAACACCCGGAGAGACGAGCGAGAGCACGGTACAACTTACCGAAGCCGGAGAGGTGATTCAAGAAAAGTCTGATGAAATTCCGCCGACCGTCACTCTCACATCGCCGGAATCGAAGACGTATCAAAACATGGGAAGCATCAAAATTTCTTTCACTGGCGCAGATGAAACAACTGTTCTCGAAAATATCGCGTACGAAGTATTGCTCGATGAGAACGGGTATGTAGGTGAGACGATCGATCTCTCGCTCTTCTCGCTTGGCGCGCATACGCTTCGCGTTCGCGCAACCGACGAGGCGGGGAATGTCGGTGAAGCGAGCGTGAATTTCACGTTGGAAACGTCATGGGAATCGCAACTTGAAAATATCGAGCACTATCGAGAACTTGGATTTTTCAAACACGAATGGTCCGCCAAAACAATTGAGGGAAATACGCGTGCGCTTCTTCTTGGCGAGAAGATTCTATGGGAACATCACGCGGTCTTTGAGCGATACCCATCACTCAAAATGATACTTCTTCGCGGTTTGAACCGTCGAGCGGATGTGTTGGAAATCTTTATCGAAAGTCAGCGCGGCACGGAGATCGATACACGCGCGACGGAACGGCTCCTTGAGAATATGGAGTTTTTGAGGGGTCGGTGGTGAGTACATTCTTCATTCCTCCTGCCTATCGGCAGACAGGCACTCCTCTTTCACTATTCTCCACTTCATGCACCTCTCCACCCCGGCTATTGTTTTGAGGAAGCGAAATATCGGCGAGACGGACCGGGTGTATTCGTTTTTGACGCGAGAATTCGGAAAGATGCGCGCGACGGCGCGGGGAGTGCGGAAGCCGGAAGCGAAGCTTGCGGGACAGATCGAAACGCTCAATTTTGTGCACCTCTCGGTGATGAAGGGGCGCGGGAGGGGGAACGTGGCGGGTGCGATTGCGGAATCACACTTCACGCATATCAGGGAGAATGAGACGTCGCTTCGCGCGGCGCTTGAGGGGGTCGCTTTGTTTGATGGGAGGGTCGAGGATGATGAGCCGGATCGAGAACTCTTCGAGCTTCTTCTGGGGTTTCTGCGCGCGCTCGATGCGGTCGGCGCGCTTCCGGCGATCGATGAGCGGGATAGGGCGCGCCGCTCCCAAAAAATACTTCTCCTCTCGCAGGGATTTTCCTGGAAGCTGTTTCATCGACTTGGCTATGGCGTCGAGCTCTATCGGTGCGCCCTGGGGCACGAGGATCTCATGGCGAATGAGCGCTATTCGTTTAGTCCCGACGCGGGCGGTGTCGTCTGCACTCGGCATATGAGCGGGGCGCGCATAATCTTTCCGTTTTCGGAAAATGCCGTGAAGGCGCTTCGAATGTTTGTGTCCGAGCCGCTCTCACGCATCGTGAAGCTCTCTCTTGATGCCGAAACGTTACGCGTGCTTCGAAACGCATTGCGGAGTTTTCTCGATTGGACGAGGTAATACCATTTCTAAAAAACTCCTTCCCTTGGTTCGTCGATCGCGAAAAAGAATTTTTCTCATATACGATTACGTAAGATTTCGAAAAATTCTTTTTCGCGATCTCCTCGGAAAGAGAGAATTTATTTTTTAGAAACGGTATAACTCGAATTTTCCAAAAGAGTGGTATAATAAACGCATATTTTTGAATGGATCGTATGGGCATACAAGATCTTGAGGGGGAGCTTCATAAACATGATGCGGAGCTTCGCGAGTCGCATCCGAAAAGCGAATTCAGTCCGGAATACGTCGATCCGGGAAGAGGTGCCGATCTCTCCAAGAAGAGTGACTGGAACGTGCGACGCGAACCGTGGTTCGAGAAATATCGGAAGGAACTTCGGTGGAGCGTGATCGCCGTTGGGGCGATTGCCTTTGTGGCGCTTCTCGGCGGGACATTCGTGCGTATACAGCAGTCGCTTTTTTCGGATGACCGAGTGAGAGTCGTCGTTTCCGGACCGGACAATGTGAACAGTTCCGATCTGACGCATTTTACGATTTCCTACGAAAACGCGAACCGTTCCGGCATACGGGACGCGGAACTCGTCGTTTCCTATCCGCCGAATTTTTCTCCCGAGGGGAATGAAAACACCTTTCGAAATAACGCGTCGTCAAGCGCGATTACGATTGGAGATATTTCGGCGTTCGGAACCGGGAAGACGTCGTTTTCCGGAAAATTCTATGGATCCAAAAATTCCGTTGCCTACCTCCGCGCGACGCTTCGCTACAAGCCGCACAATCTCGAGTCACAGTTCTCCACCGAGGGACAAAAAAGCGTGAATCTTCGCACCTCATCCCTGACAGTGGAGCTCGACGCGCCGCTTTCGGTATCGCCCCAGGGGGAGGTGACCTATCTCGTGAACTATGAAAATGCGAGTGATGTTTCGCTCTCGAATGTTCGACTCAAGGCGACGTATCCCGCCGGATTTTCTTTCGTCGAGGCGGCGCCGAAGCCGTCCGAAGGGGACGCGGTCTGGTATGTCGGGTCTATTCCCTCGGGAGAACGGGGGAGTATTCGCATCACCGGTATGCTCGACGGCGTTCCGAATGAGACAAAGGTTTTTCGCGCGGAGCTGGGGACATTTCAGGGCGACAATACGTTTCTGTCCTACAGCGACGTCGAACGGACGACGCGAATGGTCGCGCCGCCATTTGGCATCACGCAGTCGATAAACGGCGCGGCTCCCGCGGCGCTCAATCCCGGCGACGATCTCCGATACGCCGTTTCGTTCAAAAACAACAGCCCCACGGGACTTCGGGAGGTGATTATCACGGTGGAGCTTGATGGCGAAGCGCTCGATTATTCGCGGCTTCGTCCGGAGGGCGGCGCGTATGACAGCGAGCGCAAGGTGATTGTCTGGAAGGCGTCCGATGTGCCGAGTCTCGCCAATCTCGCTCCCAACAAAGGCGGCGAGGTGAAGTTCACCGTTCCGGTTCGAGCCGATCTCCTTCCCGAGACGACCGCCGCCAAAAATTTCCGCGTGAAGACCGTTGCCAAGATCGAGAGTCCGGACATTCCAAATCCCGCCGGAGCCAACAAGATCGTCGCGACCAATACGGCGAATGTGAAAGTAAATTCTCGCATTCTTCTTGAGTCGCTTGCCGTCCATGAAGACGGAAAGATTCCCAATGAGGGACCGATTCCTCCAAAGGTGGGTGAAACGACCACCTATACGATCAATTGGCGTCTTTCCAATACGACGAATGACGTGACGAGTGCGGAGGTTTCCGCCGATCTCCCGACCGGTGCCGCCTGGACCGGGAAAACATTCCCGGAAACGGAAACGATTTCCTACAATGAGCGGACGAATCGTGTCGTCTGGAATGTCGGGAGTATGGGCGTCGGCGAGGGGACACTCTCATCGAAGCGCGAGGTGCGCTTTCAAGTCTCGATTCGCCCGGAGGTGAATCAGGTGGGCGACGAGGCGCCGCTTCTCGGAGGGGCGACGGCAAAAGCGACCGATGTCTTTACCAACGAAGTCATACAGAGTGTCGCGCGCGAAAAGACGACGAGTCTCCGCGACGACGGATCCGTATCACCCAATGGATACAAGGTGGTCCCGTAATTGGGAACTGTGTGAAGGTCTCTTCTTTCTTGATAGGGAAACTTTGCAACGGACCCTCATCCGAGTCTCTCTCGAATGAAATTCTTGAAGTCAATGACACGCGCCGATTGTTCCGGATACATCAGGAATGGCTCGACATCCTTGGCAAGCGAATGGAAATTCAACGGCGCGCATCGATCAAAGAACTTCTCAATAAATTCTGTTTTCCGCATCCCAGTTATTGTTTCGAGGTACTCGAAATTCGGCTCCGCGAGCCCGTACAAATAACTCACATCAAAGAAGTCGCGCCCTTTCTCACGCTTTCGTTCGATGACTGTGAGCAGCTTTTGAGACAAAAGAATATCCGGCGGATTGACTTGGATATTCCGATAGATATCAAAAGCGTTGAGCGTAGAGAGACGCGGCGAAAAAACTTTTTCCTTCTTCATGGTATCAATGCGCACGAGAATTTTTTCTTCCGGCGCCGAGGGAAGATTTGCACTTTGCAAAATATGTGGAAATTTCACATAGCAATGATAGGCGCCTTTTTCGATGACGCGAAATTCGACAAGAAATCCTTTTCGTCGCATATCCTCGACGATGGCATCAATCATTCTCTGAAAATCGCCGAAAGAAAGTCCGAAGTTATCGAAATCGAGATCTTCGGAAAACCGGCTTCCATGGTAGACGATTCTGATCGCCGTTCCCCCGATAAAGCTCAAGTTTTCACTTTCTTTTTGTTTGAAAATCGAGTCCAAGAGCTCGTGTTGCACGTACTCGACGAGCATACTGCGCGGTGAGGCGATGCGATCGGTTGGATAGGATGCCTTGAGTTGTTCAAAGGTAAGCATACAGATTTAATGGGATATGATGGCGTGAATTATACGATCGAGTTTTTGCACGTTGAATTCCCGAAGATACGTTTCAAATTTTTTTCGGTCGGTTATTTTTTTGAGTTCGTCCATGTTTATTCGGAGCTCGGAAATGTCTTCCTCGGTCCTGATTTTTCCTCGATTGAAATAAAGATAATCAAGGAGCGCTTTTTCCGGTTCGGCGAGGAGGTATTTCCCGGAAGGAGTCTCGACGGGCGTATATCCGAAAAAGAGTTTCGGTTGAATATGCCGATAGGAAAAAGCGCCGAAAGTGTTCGAAAATTTCCGCGTCGTTCTCGTTGTGAGACACGTTTTCGCGAACACCATTTCCGGAATGAGTCCATAGTGTCCGAGCGCCCACTCGAGACTAATGTAGCTTGGTTCATAGAGGATGGAGGAAATCTCCTCGGAGGATATTTGTTCTTGTTTGTCGGCAAATACAAAAATTCCGCGCTTCGGCATAATCAAATACCCCTTCTTCACCCACAAAGAAAGCTGGGAACCATAGAGGGAAAGGCCTAGAAGCGCAAGATTAGACGAATGAAAATAAGGCTTATTGAGAGTGTTTTTGAATTCTATATATTTCATAAACGTATGAAATTTAGTAAGATAATGAAATTATAGCGGATCAAAAGAGAATCGTCAAAAAAGGCGCTTAGTGGTAGTGAAACTTTATAAAGTTTCACTTGTCTTGACGAAATGTATAAAGGGTTCAGGGTGAGTACGCAGAATCGCCCCTTATAGGTGTCCCGTTCCCGGATACGTATTCGTGTTCCCGCGTGCAAGAAACGCCATCAGGATTCGGGAATGGGCCTCGATGTATCGGGGCCCTGAACCCGTATACGTACCCGTATGCAGGAACAAAAACGGGAATCGGAGCAAATACAAATACAAATACGAATACGAATGCAATGCGGGAACGGGGCGATTACATAGAATCGCCCTTACGGGAACGGGAACGGGAACGGGAACGGGAACGGGAACGGAAACGAATCCGCATTCGGGGGCGGGACACTCTACCGTTCTTGACTGGCTGATTGATTTCGGGGTAGGGTGGGGATATGCATTCTCGTTTTATACAGCTTCCCTCGGCGTCTCTCTCGGGCACTGAGCGGCGGGGGATACTTCGGACGGCGCACGGCGAAATCCGCACGCCGTTTTTTATGCCGGACGCGACGATGGCGGCGGTGCGGGGCATTTCGTCCGGAGATGTCCGAACGCTTGGCATCGAGGCGGTGGTGGTGAATACGTATCATCTCCTCCTTCGTCCCGGATCCGCGGGGATCGCTCGGATGGGGGGCGTCCACCGGTTTATGAATTGGGCGGGTCCGATTCTTTCCGACTCGGGCGGGTACCAAGTGTATTCGCTCATTCATCGACATCCCGATTGCGGGAGTGTTTCGGAAGACGGCGCGGAGTTTCGTTCCCCGATCGACGGATCGAAGCATCTTCTTACGCCGGAACAGTCGATCGATATTCAGTGTGATCTCGGTGTCGATATGATGGTATGTCTCGATGATCCGCGTCCCAATGACGCGCCGCATACGGAACTCGTCGAAGCGGTCGAGCGGACGATTCGTTGGGCGAGACGGTGCAAAGATCGATACGAAGAGCGCGTGCGGGACGTGCCGGATGATCGGCGACCGCTTCTTTTCGGTGTTATTCAGGGCGGAATGGATCTTGACCTTCGACGACATTGCACGGAGGCGCTGGTCGATATCGGATGTGACGGATATGGATTTGGCGCGCGGCACCTCGATGGGGAAGGAAATTTCTTGGAAGACGTGCTTCGTGAAACCGCGTCCTCCATTCCGGAGGACGCGCTTCGGTTTGCGCTCGGCGTGGGGACGCCGCGGGATATTGTCCGGTGTCACGCGCTCGGGTGGGATATGTTTGACTGTGTTATTCCGACGCGCGAAGGGCGCCATGGGCGCGCCTTTGTGAGGAATCCCGGAGCGTCGCTTCTCGAAGCATTTTACGAAACGATGAATCTCTCGGGTGAACGGTTTCGAGAAGATCAATCGGTGATCGATGAATTTTGCGATTGCGAAGCCTGTGGCGGCGGATTTTCGCGAGGATACATACGGCATCTTCTCGCAAACAAAGATCCGCTCGGATCTCGATTCATCGCGATGCACAATCTCCGTTTTTACGCGAAGCTCCTCGAAGAATTGCGCGGAGAGTGATGCGACATATACTATGTTTTCCGTTTGAGATGTGCCAAAACTGCAAAAAAGAACTTTTCTTACCTGCTCCTCTCGGGTCGGAGCAAAGTTGCGAAAAGTTCTTTTTTGCAGTTTTGGCGTGCACGAGAGAGTGCTTTCAAGTGGTTTGGTGCGGTACGGTCGATTTTTTTGTGTGCGTTTTGACACTTTCCCTGCGAGACGATAAGATGGACTTGTTTCAATGTTGTCAACTATCCTATGGATAAGGCAAAAATGACCATGGAGAAGGTGGTGTCGCTCGCGAAGCGACGCGGGTTTGTGTTCCCGGGGAGCGATATCTACGGGGGACTTGCCAATTCCTGGGATTACGGTCCCTACGGAGCCCAACTCAAAAAAAACATCAAGGATCACTGGTGGAAGACCTTTGTCGAGAGTCGCGACGATATGGTCGGACTCGATGCGGCCATTATTATGAACCCGAAAGTATGGGAGGCGAGCGGACACATTTCGGGGTTCAACGACTTCCTTGTTGAATGCAAAGAGTGTCATGAGCGTGTCCGTCCCGACCAGCATCTCGACGCGGTGAATCAAAATTCGTTTATGCTCTCGTTTTCCGAGATGACCTTTAAGCGGATGGAAGTTGAGAAGCTGAAACGCGAAGCGACGGGCGACCCCTCTTCCGTGAATGAAGCCACGGTGTCGAGGTACGAGAAGGATATTCAACTCCTTGGCGCCAAAATTCTCGGCGCGCTCCGGACGATTCGCTGTCCGCACTGCGGAAAACAAGAGTGGTCGCATCCGACACTCTTCAATTTGATGTTCAAGACGTTCATCGGTCCCGCCGAGGATACGGCGAACATCGCCTATCTCCGTCCCGAGACGGCGCAGGCGATGTTTGTGGATTTCCCGCTTATCGCGGGCGTATCGCGGAAGCGTTTGCCGTTTGGGGTCGCACAGATCGGGAAGGCGTTCCGAAACGAAATCACGCCGGGCAATTTCATCTTCCGCACGCGTGAATTCGAACAGATGGAAATCGAGTATTTTTTTGACTCGAAGAAATCCGAGTGGAACGACGTCTTTGGATATTGGCAGGGGGAGATGGAATCATGGATGCGATCGGTCGGAATGGATATGGATCGGGTACACCCGACGGAAATTCCCGAAACGGATCGCGCGCACTATTCGACGCGAACGGTTGACTTCGAATTCGATTACCCGTTTGGCAGGAAGGAATTGTTCGGACTCGCGTGTCGCACGGATTATGATCTTTCCCGTCACGAAAAGTTTTCCGGTCGCGATATGACATGGCAGGATCCGGAGACGAAAGAAAAAATCACCCCATTCGTCGTCGAGCCGACATTCGGTGTCGACCGAGGGCTTCTTGCGATTCTCCTTTCGGCATACGACGAGGAAGCGATTTCGAGCGAGCCGGGAAAAGAAGAAGTGCGTACCGTCCTTCGATTTGCAAAAGCGATTGCTCCGGTCAAAGTGGCGGTCTTTCCGCTGCTCAAAAACAAGCCCGAGCTTGTCGCGAAGGCGCGCGAAGTGTTCGATATCCTCAAGAAAGATGTTGTCTGTGAGTTCGACGACAACGGCAATGTCGGGAAGCGCTATCGCCGGCAGGACGAAATCGGAACGCCGTACTGCGTGACGATTGACTTCCAAACACTCGACGATGGCACGGTCACGGTTCGCGACCGCGACACGATGAAGCAGACCAGAGTCTCCCTCGCCGACCTCGGAGAATACTTGTGGGAGCATTTGCAGTGAAAGAGAATGACGAATGGTGAATAAGGGAGGCAATTCTCTTTTGATTTTTTTCGTTTCTTTTTACTGTACTTGTTCTTTATTCACTATTCCTCATTCTTTATTCTGTTTCCTATGCAGTACGAAAAATTGACATTGTCGAACGGACTTCGGGTGATTTTGGCGCCGATGAAAGAAGCGGCGACGGCGACGGTGCTTATTACGACCGCGACCGGATCGAGGTATGAAACCAAGAAGGAGAACGGGCTCTCGCACTTTTTGGAGCATATGTTTTTCAAGGGGACAAAAAAGCGACCGACCGCGCTCTCTATTAGTGAGGAACTCGACCAAGTGGGTGGCGAGTACAACGCGTTCACCTCCAAGGATCGGACGGCGTACTATGCCAAAGTCGACGCAAAGCATTCTGAGATGGCGCTCGATATCGTGAGTGACATCTTCCTCAACTCAACACTTCCCGCCGAAGAAATCGACCGGGAGCGCGGACCTATTTTGCAGGAGCTGAATATGTACGAGGATACGCCCGTTCGACATATCGGCGATGTGTTTGAGATGCTCCTCTACGGAGAGCACCCTCTGGGGTGGGACATCATCGGGACGCGTGAGAACATCAAGGGCTTTAAGCGCGCGGACTTTATCCGCTATCTCAACCGCGCCTATGTCGCGTCCAATGTGGTTGTTGGCATTGCGGGAAACTTCGATGTCGCCTGGGCGAAGGAAATGATCGAGCGCGATTTTTCCGGAATGCGTACCGGGAAAAATCCCGAGCGGAAACGCATTGTTGAAAGGCAAAAAGCTCCCGCCGTACGGCTCCAAAAGAAGAAAACCGATCAAACGCACTTCATTCTCGGCGTCCGGACATTTGATTTTTCTCATGAGGATCGCTATGTGCTCGCTGTTCTCTCTACTATTCTTGGGGGCGGGATGTCGAGTCGACTCTTTATGGCGGTTCGTGAACGACGCGGGCTTGCCTATAGCGTCCACACCGGGACGGACGCGTATCATGATGCGGGATACCTGGCGACTCAGTGCGGCGTCGAACATGAGAATCTCGAGAAAACCATTCGCGTTATTCTTGATGAATACCGGCGTATTCGAGAGGAAGTTGTTCCGGAGAAAGAGCTCGTGAAGGCGAAAGAGCATATCAAGGGAAGTATGGCGATGCATCTCGAATCATCGGATGATATCGTGAGTTTCCTCGTGGATCAGGAAGCGCTCAAAGGGGAGATCATTCTTCCGGAAGAGCGTTTTGCAAAAATAGACGCGGTCTCAAGCGAAGACATTCGCCGAGTTGCGGAAATGATTTTCCGTCCGGAGCGACTCAATCTTGCCAGTATCGGTCCGCAAACATCCGCGAAGAAATTGGAGAAAATGCTGATACTATGACCAAAGAACAGTATATTGAGGCGTGGACGAAGATCTTGTTTCATGGCGTATTGGCGGTGATGCTTCTGTCTCTTCTGTATCTTATTCGTGACATCCTCGTCATCTTCTTCGTGGCTATTATTATTACCGCGTCCGTCGCGCCGGCGATCGAGCGGCTTGAGTCCATCCGTGTTCCGCGAACGCTCAGTGTGCTTTTTGTCTACGCGATTATCGTGGGGATCCTTGCGACGGTTATTTCGCTCGTTATTCCCGCACTCTCGCGTGAAACGAAAGAACTTTCGACGGGCGCGCCGGCGTTCCTTGATCAATTTTCATTTTTTATGAAGGATGTCGAGTCATTCTTCAGGTCTCACGATATGCCGATCGGGTCGGACTCGATTCTTTCGGGCGGCGGAGAAACGTCGGGAATCTTTTCGACGACGGTCGGCGTGTTTCGCGGAATTTTTTCGGCGGTGGTTATCTTTTTTCTCTCGCTCTATATGTCATTTGAGCGTCGGGGTATCGACAAGGTGCTTCGGACGGTGACGCCCGCGGAGTACGAGGATCGCGTTCTCTACTTTTCCCGTCGTATTCAAGACAAGATTGGCCAGTGGATGTTTGGTCAGCTCCTGGTGATGATCAGCGCCTTCTCGCTCTACTTCATCGGACTCTCCGCTCTTGGCATTCCTTCGGCACTTCTGTTGGCGCTTCTCGGGGGACTCCTTGAGATGATTCCTTATGCCGGTCCCACGATGGCGGCGCTTCCCGCGGCGCTTCTTGGCTTCTTTATTTCACCATGGGTTGGCGTGGGTGTCATTGTGCTCTATGTCGCGATTCAGCAGATTCAGAATCATATCGTCGTGCCGCAAGTGATGCGAAAGGCGGTAGGGCTCAATCCGGTCGCGGTTGTTTTGGCGCTCCTCGTTGGCGCGAAGCTCGCGGGCGTCGCCGGGATACTCGTTGCCGTTCCCTCCGCGGCGGCGCTCTCGGTCTTTACGGAAGAGTTTCTGGGGAACAAGAAACAGAATGGGGAATAGAGAATGGGGAATGTGGAATGGAGAATTGAGAATGAAAAATGGGGAATGAAAAATGGGAAGCGCACCTTGTTTATTTTACTGACTTTTTTATCGTCATTCCCGCCTCCGCGGGGATGACGGAAGAGGGAAAATTGAAGTATGAAAAAGATTTCTTCCGAATACGAAGAGGATGCCATTGTTCTCGATGACAATGAGACGAAACTCGGGACGCTTTTCGTCGTGGCGACGCCGATTGGGAATATGGAAGATATCACGATTCGAGCGCTTCGTGTGTTGAACGAGTGTGATTTGATTGTCTGTGAAGACACGCGGGTCGCGAAGAAGCTGTTTTTCAAGCACGATATTTCGAAGCCGCTCCTTGCAATTCCGCAGAGGGCGGCGGATGAGAAGATTCGGCGAGTTCTTGAACTCTTGGAAGTGGGAAAAAACGTGGCGCTCTCGACCGACGCCGGGACGCCGGGCGTTTCCGATCCGGGGAATGAGGTGGTGGCGCGGGTGATCGAAGCGGGTTTTTGCGTTTCGCCCGTCCCGGGACCCTCGGCCTTGAGCGCCCTTCTCTCGGTTGCCGGGGTGAATACGCAGGAATTTGTCTTCAAAGGATTCCCACCGCACAAGAAGGGGCGAGAAACATTTTTCCGAAACGTGGCCTCTTCCGATATCCCAGCTGTCTACTACGAGTCGCCGTATCGCGTTGTCAAAAACTTGGAACTCCTCTCGACACTCGCGCCGGAAAAGCATATTATTGTCGGGCGTGAGCTTACTAAATTTTTCGAAGAAATCCGTCGCGGAACTATCCTTGAAGTGTTGGAGTATTACAGAAATAATCCCGGGAAAGTGAAGGGGGAGTTTGCACTGTTTGTTCTCTGAACTTTTTCGTATTTTGGTATGAAAAATTTTTACATTACCACGACATTGCCGTATGTGAATGGGAAGCCGCATATCGGGTTTGCGTTGGAGGTGGTGCAAGCGGATGTGATCGCACGGTTTCATAGTCTTCTTGGAGAGGAAGTTGTGTTCAATATCGGGACGGACGAGCACGGGACGAAGATCTTGGAGAAGGCGAATGAAGAAGGAGTGACACCGCAAGAATTTTGCGATCGAATGTCGGTGCATTTTCGAAACTTAAAGGAATTGCTTGATATCAGTTACACGAATTTCATTCGAACAACAGATGCTCACCATATGCTTGCGGCGCAGGAATTTTGGAAGCGCTGTCGAGAGAAGGGTGATATTTACAAAAAGAACTATAAGACCAAATACTGTATCGGGTGTGAATTGGAAAAAACGGATTCTGATTTGACAGATGGGAAGTGTCCCGAGCATCCGAATCGCGAGATAGAAACGGTTGAAGAGGAGAATTATTTTTTTCGCTTTTCGAAATATCAAGACGCACTTCTTTCTCTCTACAAAAAGCAATCCGACTTTGTTATCCCGGAGAAACGTATGAATGAGATTGCCGCGTTTGTTGAGCGCGGACTTCAGGACTTTAGTATTTCTCGTCTCAAGAAGAAAATGTCATGGGGTATACCGGTGCCTGATGATGATGACCACGTGATGTATGTCTGGTTTGACGCGCTCGTCAACTATATTTCCACGATTGGGTGGAATAGTGATCAGAAGCGTTTCGAAAAATTCTGGCCGGGCGTGCAGATTGCGGGGAAAGACAATCTTCGCCAGCAGTCGGCGATGTGGCAAGCGATGCTCCTCTCTGCCGATATTGTGCCATCACGGCAAATTCTTATTCACGGGCATATTACGTGTGATGGACAAAAAATGTCGAAGAGCCTTGGAAACGTCGTCTCTCCGGAAGAGCTTATTGCGCAGTTCGGCAAGGATGGCGCTCGATATCTTTTGCTTTCCGCGGCGTCTTTTGGTGAAGATATCGATCTTTCCCGGGAACGGATGACCGAAAAATATAATGCCGATCTTGCAAACGGACTCGGGAATCTGGTGTCGAGAGTCCTCAAGCTCTCAGAGAGAATGGGAAATGGAGAGTGGGGAATGGAGCATTTTTCAAACGAATTTCCGGAAGAATTTTCGAAACTTCTGGAAAACTATCGGTTGAGCGAGGGACTTGAGTATATTGGGGATATCGTGCGGAGCGCGAACAAGTATATCGAAGAAACCAAACCATGGGAACTCGCAAAGACGAATTCGGAAAAATTCGAATCGGTGATGAAGAAGCTTCTTGAAGACTTGGAGCGCATCGCTTTCCTTCTCTCTCCGTTTCTCCCCGAAACATCGGAGAAAATCCGCGAGATGCTCACCGAGCGGAAAGGCGGAATTTTGTTCCGGAG
>CAZJZN010000010.1:0-1959 GCA_964550545.1 uncultured Bdellovibrionales bacterium | reverse complement strand
CGGAGAAAATCCGCGAGATGCTCACCGAGCGGAAAGGCGGAATTTTGTTCCGGAGAATTATCTAATCTGTATATGCCAAGCAAACTTGTTCGTGATTCTATTCCGGATATCATTCGGGCTGAGGGGCGGGTTGCAAAAATACGTATCGCGAATGATGAGGAATATCAATTGAAGCTTCGTGAAAAATTGCAAGAGGAGGTGAATGAATTTTTGGAATCCGAAAACGTTGAAGAACTTGCAGATATTCTTGAAGTTGTTTATGCCCTCAATGAGAGTGCTGGAAAGGATCGAAATATCTTGGAATCGATATGCGAAAAGAAGTTTCATGATCGAGGGGGATTTTCGAAGAGAATTATTTTGGAGACATAGATATTGTTCCTATGTCCGCATCTGTTTTTTTGAAACAATTCTCGAAGAATTGGCGGGAGGTGGGGTCGGTGGTGCCGAGCTCGCCCTTCTTGGTGAGGAAAATGCTCTCGAAAGTGAATTTCGATTCGGCGCGGCTCATTGTGGAATTGGGGCCGGGGACGGGACCTCTTACGAAAGAAATTCTCAAGAGGCTTCATCCTGAAGGATGGCTCATCGTCATCGAGTCCAACGAAGCGTTTTGTTCGATGCTTCGAGATATTGGCGATCCGAGACTTCGCGTCGAGTACGCTTCGGCGGAGGATCTTCCTCGCATTTTGGGTGACAAAAAGGCGAATGCGATACTATCGGGGCTTCCGCTTGCGGTTATTGATCGGAAGGCGGTGCGAAACATTCTCGAATCGGCAAAGAAAAGTCTCGATCCGGATGGGGTTTTTGTGCAGTTTCAATATTCGCTCGCGTCCAAAAAACTCCTCAAAAATTTTTTTACAGACGTCGTCATTGATTTTACTCCCGCCAATGTCCCGCCGGCTTTTGTGTATGTCGCTCGGAATATATTCCTATGATTGACGCGCACGCGCATATTCACGACACACTGTTTGATTCGGATCGGAGCGAAGTACTTCGGCGGGCATTTGATGCGGGGGTGAACAAAATCCTCACGATTGGAACGAGTGTTGCGGAGAGTCGGGATGCAGCGTTGCTCGCGAAAACAGATGGGCGCATCTTCGCGACGGTCGCCATTCATCCGCATGAATATAATGAAAAATTCAAAATTCAAAACTCAAAATTCGATGGAATGATTCAGGAACTTCGGGAGATTATTCTTGAGAATCGGGACAGGATAGTGGCGGTGGGGGAGTGCGGGTTGGATTTTTTCGGGGGCGGGAAGGGCGTTTCCGACGAAGACAAAAAAATGCAGAGAGAAGGATTCCTTGCGCAAATCGAGCTCGCTCGGGAGTTTGAGCTTCCGATTGTTGTCCACTGTCGCGATGCGTACGAGGAAGTGCTTGAGATTCTCAGAATCAAAAGCTATCAACTCAAAGCGTGTATTCTTCACTGCTATATGGGCAATCGAGAGGTGACGGAGAAATTTCTCGAGATTCCGAATGTCGTGTTTTCTTTTGCGGGAAATATCACGTATCCGGTGAAGAAGTTGCTCATGGGGACGAAGGATGATATTCATGAAAGTCTGAAATGTATTCCGCTCTCGCGGACGTTGACCGAAACGGATTGTCCCTATCTTGCGCCGCAGAAATATCGCGGGACGCGCAATGAGCCCGCGTATGTCGAAGAGGTCGTCCGCGCGATTGCGGACATCAAAAAAACCTCTTCAGAAGAGGTCGAACGAGTGACGGAAGAAAATGCGAATCGATGTTTTTTCGGGGGGAGTATCTAAGAAAGTCCGCTTTTTCGGAAAAAATTGTTTTTTTGCTTGTCTTCCACTTCGTTCGAAAGCCGCAAAAAAACAATTTTTTCCGAAAAAGCTCTGTTGAGTCTTTTGAGTCTGAAGCTTTTTTGATACGCTCTGATATCTCGCTATCGACGTATCTCTATCGACTCGACAAACGGTTCGAGTCGTTTTTGAATACG
>CAZJZN010000009.1:19829-26268 GCA_964550545.1 uncultured Bdellovibrionales bacterium | reverse complement strand
TCCGTTCCTCTCACCGTCGAAGTGTCGGTAGGGAAAAATTGGGGGGAGATATAGGATGAATTTTCAAATGATTGATGGTCAAAATAAGTTTTTTTATCTTGAGTTCTATGAATGGAATGGAGAGGAGTCCCTTGATGCCGGGGCGGGAGCAATGGGGGAAAATATTCGAGCAAAAGGCACTTGGGACAGTTACGAAAAATGAAAGCGACCCTTTTTATGGGGAAATTTCCGGTAAACTTGTCGAGTATGTCAATTGGTCGGACAGATTGACTTTTCTTCTTAATCGTGTAAAATCGGTTCAGCCGAAGGTAACATCCGAAAATCCAGAGAAAATTTTTCCAAAGAGAATCGTATCTGAAGTACAAAAGATTCTTTCCGAAGAATCTTTTCAAACCTTTCTTAAAGATTGGAAAGTGAAATCGGTTTCGTTTTATACGGCTGTTGGTTCACCTCTCGACAAGCTTGGTGTCGACGGATTCGTTGAGGTTTTTCGGGAACCAATAGATGATCGAAAGCGGATGCGAAAAGATGTGGTAACAATAGATATAACGACAAATCCGAGGAAATTGGATACAGATAAGGTTCGTGCCGATATTATAGTCCGATTTCAGGATAATGATGTGAACCCTGATGGAACTATAAGTGATACAAAGATGAAAGACGTTGCCCTTTTCGTAGGACGGGCGATTGTGGAAAAATTTAAGGAGCTTGCTTTGCAGGAAAACTCATTTGAGAATAGGGGACATTCGATGTACTCTGTTGATTCTGGTAACTTAACAAGAGGAGTGGAAAAAAATGACCGAAGAGAAACTGGTAAATTGGATATGTGGGGAAGTTATCCGGGATCCGGAAACGGTAGGGGGATTTCGAGTGTGCGTTACTGAGAGTGATTTTCTCAGGAATGCTACTGGTGAATTTCGCAAGGACGGAGCGTATCTTCTTTGTAGGGAGTGTGGAGACGTGTATCTTCTGCGCGAAGAAATGCTCGAACGCTTCAAAAGAATGGTGGGAGTTTCTGAAAAGAAAAACGTTTCTCAGGAGCTTGGCACATACTTTGTGACGGAGGATTGCGCTGATGAAAAAGCAAAAATCACCCTTGTGGAACCGGCACTTTCGTAAAGTTCAGAATCCGAAGTTTTTCTTAAAACCTGAGCGTTGACATCGTTCGGGTTTTTTCTTGCCCGGTTTTGTGATAGAGTGTTCTCTATGAGGCTTTAATTCTTCTTGAATTTTTATGTCTTCGGGGAAAAAGTTTGGCGTGTTTGTGGCGGTTGTTGCGCTTCTTGGCGGGGTGGCGTATGGGTTCGGAGTGTGGCCGTTCGCCGGAGAAGAGAAGCGGACGCCCATTGAGATATCGAGGCCGACAGACGAAATTCCGAAAGAAGAAGCGGCTTTGCCTTCGGGACCGGTAAGTCCCATCACGGGACTTCCCTGTGACAACTGGAACCGCCGCCCCATAGCGGTGATGCAACCGGTTGATAAGCAGGCGCGTCCGGTCGCAGGTTTTTCACAAGCGGACATGGTTTTTGAGATGCCAAATCCAGCGGAAGGAGTGTTTGTGACAAGATTTATGGGGGTGTACCTCTGCAGTATTCCGGAGGAGATTGGTGCTATGCGAAGCACTCGGCATGACTACATCAGTATAGCAAGCGGTTTAGACGCGATCTATGTTGGTGTTGGTGGTTCTGCGTTTTCTTTAAAAAAATTAAGAGACGGAGTAATTGACTACATTGATTGTGATGGGAAGGGGAATCATTGTTGTTTTCATAAAGAGCACACAGGGCTCATGCGAATTGAGGATGATCGGTTTGCAAAAGGACAAAAACTCTTGGAATGCTCCGAGGAACTTGGCTATAGGAAGGAATCAAAATTTGCTGGCTATCAGCATAGAAAAGATGCCGCGCTCGAAGAGCGGCCGATGGGTGGAAAACTCACGGTTTCTTATCCGGGAATTATGAAGGCGGAATATGCTTATGACAGGGAAAGCAATTCATATCTTCGTACATGGGGAGGAGATCCGGACATTGACAGAAACAACAGGGTGAGAGTTGCTCCGAAGAATATTGTTGTAGCAATTGTCGAGAACGAACAAATTTTGAATTCTGTTGATTATTCAGATAGACCAAATGATCCCTGGGATGGTATTGATAAAAAAACTGGTCTGGGTAACATTTCCGGTCGTTACAATAATCTCAATATGGGTGATCCGTGGTTTGATACGAAGGGCGAAGGTGAAGCGCGTTATTATATGGACGGCAAGGAATTTCGCGGTACGTGGAAGAAAGATCGCGGGAGCATTGAGAGCAAGCTCTTCTTCTATGATGCTTCCGGTAAGGAAGTCACCTTTGTTCCCGGACAAATTTGGGTGGATGTCGTCGTCCCCGGACTCAAAGTGGAATGGACACCGGGAGCGTAAATGGAATGAGGAATGTTGAATGAGGAATGAAGAATGTGAAATACGAAAGCAAGAATCAAAAACAAAGAATTAGGACTTCCTCACTTTGCGCATTTCTTCGTCAAAACCTGCGCTACTCGCGCGGAGTATAGCTCATACACCTTGCTCCCTGCCTACCGGCAGGCAGGCGTTGCTCGGTTTTTCCTCGAACTGCATCAAAGTGAGGAAGTCCTAAGAGTAAGGAACAAGGGAGAGACCTTTGATTCTCCATTCTTCATTCCCAATTCTCTATTCACTCCCATGCTTCTCTTCTTCTTTGGCGATGATGCGTTTCGGATTCGAGAGAAACGGCTCGCGCTCAAGCAAACCTTTTTCGAAAAAAACCCGGGATCAACGGGTTTTTTCGAATTTGATTTTTCGGATGGAGCGGAGGTGAAGGATTTTTCCGCGTGCCTCGCGCAACAAGGACTCTTTGCCACCAAAAAGTTTGTCATTGCCGGAAATGTGTTTGACGCGCCCATTGAGACGCGTCGGGCGCTTGCGGAGTTTCTCGAAGGAAGTGGCGCGGCGCTTTCTGTCGAGAGCGATCGTGTCGTACTCTTCTTTCACAACGGACAGCCAAAAAAGAACGAGAAGCTTTGGAAGGCGCTTTCGGAAAAAGGGGTGAAGTCGCAGGAATTTCCGCCTCTTGTCGGTGGGGCGATTTTCAGGTGGATGGATGAGCGAATAAGACAACTTGGCGGTATTGGCATTGAACCCGTCGCGAAAAAGTGCCTCTCGGAAGCATGTCTTATCGAGACGAAGCGGCAAGGGGAAAAAGCGAAACTTGATATGTTTCTCCTTGATTCGGAACTCCGGAAGCTCTCCGCGTACCGCGCGGGAGAGATCATTCGGGAGGAAGATATCCGTCTTCTTTCTCCTCCCGTTCTTCCGGATGAGAGCGTTTTTCAGGCGCTTGATTTTCTTTTTGCCGGGAAGAAAAAAAACGCAACGCTTCTTTTTGCGCGCCTTATGAAAGAGGGGGAGGCACTGGGGCTTCTCGGAATGTGTGCGTGGCAATTGCGAAATATTATTCGTGCGAAGGGCGCGCTTTTGGAAGCGCGAATCCGAAACGCCGGGGAAATGGCGAAGCTTCTCGGGATGCACCCCTTTGCCGCCGGGAAATGTCTTGATATCGCCTCACGATCGTCATTTGATTCGCTTGAGCATTCCTTTGCTCATATTGCTCGCCTTGACCGCGAAGCCAAGTCCGGCGACCGCGCCCCGGAAGCGGCGCTCATGGCATTTGTGATGGGGAAGTGAGATTAAAAGTGGAGATCTGAAAATAAAAAACCCCAACCGAATGGCGGGGGTTTTTCTTTTGAAAGCTATTGAGAGCTTCGCCGGAAGCTACTTTCCGAGCGCCGCTTTTTTGACGAGGGTGTTGAGACGGGACTTTTTGCGGGCGGCGGTGTTTTTCTTGATGATGTTTTTCTCGACCGCCTTGTCGAGATTTTTGATCGCGACTTTGAGTTCCGCTTGCGCAGTTTTTATGTCGCTCGATTTCACCGCTTCACGAGTCTTCTTGATAGCGCTCTTCACAACGCCTTTCACGGCCTTGTTTCGCGCGGTCTTTCGCGCGGTAACGCGCATGTACTTCTTGGCGGAATTCTTGATGGGCATAAGAGGAGAATGAAGAATGAGGAATGAAGAATTGAGGAAATTGACTCGTTTTCTAGTTTGGGAAAGACGCGATGTGTTACCAGTGCGCTCTCACCTTTATATCAGAGCGTGGATTTTTTGGCAAGAGGAGGGCTTCCGTGATAGATTGTGCTGTAGAGACGCAAGATTTTGTGTCTCTATCAAGAGATTGAAATTTCAGTATGATTGCTCTTCTGGAGGGTCCGATTGCGGCGCTTCGTCATGATTTTGCGATAGTGATGGCAGGCGGTGTCGGGTACAAGGTGCACCTCACTCCCTATACGCTCGGAAAAATAGCCGGTATGCCATCGGCTCGGTTTTACGTATTTACCAATGTGCGTGAGGACGCGATTACGCTCTATGGCTTCCTTGACGAGGGAGAGCTCGCGATGTTTGAGTTGCTCATATCAGTCAATGGTGTCGGTCCAAAAATGGCGCTCGGTATTCTCTCGGTGGCGGAACCGGCATCCATTCGCGCGGCGGTTCTCGGGAAAGATATTTCCATTCTCACGCGGATTTCCGGCGTCGGGAAGAGGACTGCCGAGCGTATCATTCTCGATCTCGAAAACAAAGTGGGAACGCTCACGGAGGCCGGTATCAGAGGCGCGACCGAAGAAAGTGAAACGATCGAAGCGCTCTCTTCGATGGGATACGCACCTTCTGAAGTACGCGAGGCGATGAAGCTTCTTCCGTCGGGATATTCTCGTGTCGAGGAGAAGATTGGCGCACTTCTCAAGGTGTTGGGAAAGAAACGGTAGGCTTTCTGTTTCGTCATTCCCGCGAAGGCGGGAATCCAGTTTCCACTAGCTTACAGAAAATTCCTACAGATTTAATTTGTAGGCGGTATACGTTAGGCTTGTGGTGCCTGGATCCCCGCCTTCGCGAGGATGACGGTTGAAGTAAGTGAGAAAGTTTTATGAACACGCCTGAACAAATTTCATGGCTCAATGCAAATTGTCCTGACGGGGGGATTCTCCAATCGGAAGAGTGGCGCGCGTTTGAAGAATCAAATGGGAATCGAACGGAGCACTTCGAAAGAAACGGTCTCTGGGCGAATGTACTTGAGTATCGACTTCCTATGGTGGGAAAGTATTGGTATGTGCCGAGGGGGCCGGTCATAGAGAAATTAAAAATGAAAAATGAAAAATTAACAATTGCGGATGAGTGGTTCAAAATTCTCAATGAGGCAAAAAAGAGGGGAGCTGGGTGGGTGCGGGTGGAGCCAAGAGATGAGGCGGAAGCGATGCTGCTTCAAGAGTGGTCGAAGCCATATCAAATAAAAAAGGCGCTTCATAATATGCAACCGCGCGAGATATTGGTTGGGGATATTTCCGGATCGGAAGAACAGGTTCTTGCCGGGATGAAATCGAAAACGCGCTATAATGTGCGACTTGCCGAGAAGCGGGGTATTGAGGTTTCGATGGAGCGGAATGATCGGGCGATGGCGGAATTTCTCCGTATGGTTCAGGAGACAGCGCGTCGGAACGGTATCGCAACGCACGCCGAGAGGCGGTACCGAAATTTTCTCACGAGTCTTTCGGAAAAAAAATGCGAACTCTTTGTGGCGCGACGAGAAGGGAAGGCGATGGCAGCTATTCTCGTGTCCTTTTTCGGTGATACGGCGACGTACCTTCATGGCGCTTCCGGCAATGATGAGCGTGATTCTATGGCGCCATTTCTTTTGCAATTTCGAGCTATCCGGGAAGCAAAGCGGCGAGGGTGTCTCCGGTATGATATGGGAGGTGTCGATACGGAAGGGATACGCCCAAGTCTCTCTGGCGTGACCCGATGGAAGCGGGGATTCTTCGAAAATGTCAATCCGGTTATCTTCCCGGGAAGCTTTGATATTGTGCTTGCATCAAGCCGATTTTCTCTCTATACTGCGTCCAGTATGTCAAAGGGTGTTGTCATAAAAGCCATACGAAGCTTGACAAAAAAGTAATTATTTGCGATAATTGCACGTCCGATTAAGGGGGTGGACAGCTTTAACGCTATGTCTATGATTCAAAAGGATATTCAGTCTCTCGGTCTCAATGAGAAGGAGGCGAAGGTGTATCTTGCTTCGCTCGAGTTGGGACAGGCGACTGTGCAGAAAATTTCGGCGAAAGCGGGCATAAAGCGCCCGACTACCTACTTCATTATCGAAGGATTGATGGAACGGGGTCTTATGTCGAGTTACTATCAAGGGAAGAAGCAGTTCTTTATGGCGGAAATGCCGGAGCGTATTCTTGACCTCATTGCCAAGGAACGCAAAGACTTGGATCTCCGCGAGGAACAATTCAAGCGTCTCCTTCCCGAACTGCAGTCGATCAATAATCGAAACAAGGACAAACCGGTGGTGAAATACTATGAAGGGAAGGATGG